>CADBXQ010000019.1:0-2500 GCA_902798675.1 Oscillospiraceae bacterium | reverse complement strand
CATAACAGGCCAAATTTCAATATCAAGATACAGTAAAGCTCCATGGGGTCTTTTTGTCCTGATGCGGATACCGGGCGTCTTCACCCGGTGCACAGTTTCGCCGAATTCCACGTTGAGACAGTAACCAGACCGTTAAGCCATTCATGCGGGTCAGAACTTACCTGACAAGGGATTTCGCTACCTTAGGACCGTTATAGTTACGGCCGCCATTCACTGGGGCTTAAGTTCAGAGCTGCAGGGCACGAGACCCCTGACTCCTCCCCGTAACCTTCCAGCATTGGGCAGGCATCAGACCTTATACTTCGGCTGTTCGCTTTGGCAAAGTCCTATGTTTTTGATAAACAGTCGCCTGGTTCTATTCTCTGCGACTCCACAGCACTACCTGACGACATACTATTGCTAACATGCTTCAGTCACACCATGGAGCACTCCTTCTCCCGAAGTTACGGAGTCAATTTGCCGAATTCCTTAACGTGGATTCTCTCGAGCGCCTTAGGATTTTCTCCTCACCCACCTGTGTCGGTTTGCGGTACGGTCTGGATCTTCTTCTCTTAGAAGCTTTTCTCGGCAGCGTGGCATCTGCTCACTCCCCCTACTTGTTTCGGGTTGCCGGACTCCAGAACCTCACGCCTGCGGATTTGCCTGCAGGCCGGTATCAAGCCCAGACGGAGAACTCGGTCCCCGCGGACATAGCCTTCTGCGTCACTCCTTCGATAGAACATTCATCACAGGTACGGAATATTAACTCGTTTCCCTTCACCTACGCCTCTCGGCCTCGGCTTAGGACCGACTGACCCTGGGAGGATTAACCTTGCCCAGGAAACCTCAGGTTTACGGCGAACAGGTTTCTCGCCTGTCTTATCGCTACTCGTTCCGACATTCTCACTTCTGCTTCGTCCACGTCTCCTTACGGTAACGCTTCTTACTACGGCAGAACGCTCCCCTACCGCCCATTCGTTCCTAAGAACAAACGAACCCGTGGTTTCGGTGATATGCTTAGCCCCGTTACATTTTCGGCGCAGAAGCCCTCGACCAGTGAGCTATTACGCACTCTTTAAAGGAATGGCTGCTTCTAAGCCAACCTCCTGGCTGTCTGGGGACCTCCACATCCTTTCCCACTCGGCATATACTTTGGGACCTTAACTGACGGTCTGGGCTGTTTCCCTCGCGACACAGAAACTTATCTCACTGTGCCTGACTCCCGGATAACATCTGCTGGTATTCAGAGTTTGATTAGGGTTGGTAAGCTGGTGTGCCCCCTAGCCTATTCAGTGCTTTACCCCCAGCAGATTCTTCTCCGAGGCTAGTCCTAAAACTATTTCGGGGAGAACCAGCTATCTCCAGGTTCGATTGGCTTTTCACCCCTACCCACAGCTCATTACTCAACTTTTCAACGTTGAGGCATTCGGACCTCCACTTTGTGTTACCAAAGCTTCATCCTGGCCAAGGGTAGCTCACCTGGTTTCGGGTCTACTACATGCAACTTTCGCCCTCTTCAGACTCGCTTTCGCTGCGGCTCCGCAATTACCTGCTTAACCTCGCTACATGCAATAACTCGTCGGATCATTCTTCTATAGGCACGCCACCAGACATTACGCTCCGAAGAACGTCATAGTCTTGTGACTGTCTTGTAAACGCAGGGTTTCAGGTTCTATTTCACCTGCCTCACCGGCATACTTTTCACCTTTCCCTCACGGTACTGCTACACTATCGGTCGCCAGAAAATATTTAGCCTTGCGAGAAGGTTCTCGCGGATTCCCACGGACTCCCTCAGATTCCGTAGTACTCGGGTGTCACACAAGGACGTCTCTGCTCTTTCACCTACATGACTTTCACATTCTTCAGTGCGGCTTTCCAGCCGACTTCGATTAGAACAGCCCGAATCGTCCTCAGAAGCACCGGCATGCTTCCACGTGCAATCCCTCGACACCAGACCGGCAACGCCGCCGGGCTTTAACACCTGGCCTGGTTTAGGCTCTTCCCAATTCGCTCGCCGCTACTATGGGAATCGTTTTTACTTTCTTTTCCTTCAGGTACTGAGATGGTTCAATTCCCTGAGTTCCATTCCTTACGGCTATGAATTCACCGTTAGGACGATATCCTCGACGGATATCAGGTTCTCCCATTCAGAAATCTCCGGATCTAAGCTTGCTTGCAGCTCCCCGAAGCTTATCGCAGCTGGCCACGTCTTTCTTCAGTCTCTGGCACCTAGGCATCCACCCTGCGCTCTTTACAATTTACTCCTATAAGCACTCGATCATAGATTCTTTTAACTGTGCCTGAATTCGTTTCCGAACTCAGATCACTTAAAAAGACCTTTTGTTGGATGTTTTTTCATCGGATATTATTTTCAATTAGCTTGCACCTTTCGGTGCCTCTCGCCTTAGCGAGGTAATTATCTTAGCAAATCTTATTTTGAAAGTCAACTACTTTTTTAAATATTTTTTAATTATTTTTAGTTATAATTGTTAGAAGGGTGAGAAAGGTTGGAAGGGTTAAA
>CADBXQ010000018.1 GCA_902798675.1 Oscillospiraceae bacterium | reverse complement strand
TTTTTTAATTGGCCCGCCTTTTCTTTTTTTAGGGCTGATTTTATCAAACAAATCGAAAATATTCATCATAAGGTCACCTAAACAAAAGCGCAATTGACTTGTCTTCATATATCCTTTGAATTGCTTCTGCAAAAATCGGCGCGACGGAAAGCGTTTTTATTTTGTTAATCCGCTTGCTTTCGGGCAGGGGAATTGTGTCTAGAATGACAAGCTCTTTTATGACAGAGTTCTGGATTCGCTCGATTGCTGGGCCAGACAAAACTCCATGCGTTGCGCATGCATAAACTTCTTTTGCGCCGCCAACCTCAACGATGGATTTTGCTCCATTGCAAAGCGTTCCAGCAGTGTCGATCATGTCATCAGCAATTAAAACACATTTGCCTTCAACGTCTCCAATTATGTTCATAACCTCCGAAACGTTCGCTTTTGGCCGCCGTTTATCAACTATTGCAAGAGCAACATCCAGCCTTTCTGCAAGGTTCCTTGCTCGCGTGACTGAGCCCAAATCCGGGGAAACAACAACAACATCCTGTCTTTTATTTTTGAATAAATCTTGAAAATATGGCGCAATCACGGGAACTCCAAGCAAATGGTCAACAGGCATGTCGAAAAAGCCTTGAATTTGAGGAGCGTGGAGGTCCATGGTTAAAAGCCTGTCAGCCCCAGCGGTTGCGATTAAATTGGCACATAGTTTAGCAAAAATATGGGATAACAGCGGTTATTCTCCCAGCAGAAGCCCTCTTTAGTGCATCAATCATTATCAAAAGCTCCATTAAATTTGTGTTGACTGGAAAGCATGTTGATTGAATGACAAAGCAATCCGAGCCGCGAACAGATTCTTTGATTGAAACAGAAATTTCCCCATCGCTAAAAAGTTCAACATCAGCGCCACTGACATCGAGTTTTAGAGCCTTCGCAATCATATTTGCAACAAATCTGTTGGAATTGCCCGTAAAAATTTTAATATCTTTGCCGTGTATGTTCATTATCGGCATCCTCCTAATTTTCATTCTTTAGATAACTCATCCCTAGCCATTTAACAAGCATTCGATTTTATTATACAACACCCTATTTAATTTATCAACAATAAAATATAATTTTTTTAACACAAATTCTGTATACTCACGGCTTAACTATTGGCAGTTTAGACAATCTGACCTGACAAAAAATCACAAATTGTTTTGTTTTGTTGGGCTATATTTGTCCCCTCAACTGCTTCTAACGGATAAATGTGGATTTAAAACGGATACGCCTGCGCATGGTTCAAACCGTCCTCAAATTCAAATTTCAAAAACAATGCAAAAACCAGGTCAGCGCCGCCGGCTCACAACGGGCTTTTATATTAATCCTTCCCGATCCTCCCTGCCTCTTTTAAAGCAGCCTTAACTGGCGGTAGGTTAACGTCCTCAAGTCCCTGCATCAATCCCCCTCTGCTCAAAATGATGACGCTGCGGCGTATCCTGTGAAAAAGCAACTTCAAATCTATGATAAAATCCATTCATTAATTTATACGGTGGGTTATTTTAAGAACTAATGCGGGGACTTTTCTTAAACAGCAATCGCTTTTTGAGGGCGCTTAACTACCACTTCTTAAGGATTCTTTAAAAGAGGAGGTGAACTCAGTGAGACAAAATATTACAGTTGGTTGTGAGCTGGCAGCGCCGACCTGGTTTTTGCGTTGTTTTTTAGAATTTGTTTGAGGATATTATAATTTGTTGGGTTTTTAAGCAACAAGTTGAACTTTTTCAGAAAGAAGTTAAATTGAGACAAATATAACTTAAATTAATAGCACAATTTGCATGTTTTTGCGATTTCACTTGACATAAAGTTTAAATCCACAAAATTTAAATTAAAAAATAAAAATTATGCTTGACTTAAAATAAATAATATGATATAATAATCTTATCCTGCGGGCGTGGCGGAATGGCAGACGCGCTGGTCTTAGGAGCCAGTACTAATCAGTGTAAGGGTTCAAGTCCCTTCGCCCGCACCATGAGTTTTGCTGATTGTTATGAGTAAATGAAGTGTTTGAAAAGGTTGAGTGGCTGATTTGAATGTTTTCGTTGGATGTTCATCAATAAACACTAATAATGAAATTTATCAACAAACGGCTGAAAAAATGGGAAATTTTATTGTTAGAGGAAATCATAATTTTGTCTTTTGCGGCTGTGGCTTTGGCTTGGTCGGAAGGATATATTCGGTGGTTTCTCGGTCGCCAAAGAGCGAAGTTTTTGTTGCTTCTGCCAGGTCATATGAAAACCATTTGGAGTCTGTTTCGTGTATAAGGGAATATAAATTAGAAACCATCAATCAAAGAAAGGATGCCATTTTTTCCCTGTCGGACGTTTTGGTTTTTTTGCCGGGCGGAATTGGAACCGCTGACGAACTGCTTGCTTCAATCGAAGCAAAACGAGCGGGAGAACATAATTTACCCATAGTAATATTAAATGAAAGCGGCTTTTTCGATCGTCTTTTGGCCTTTTTTAAACAGATCTGTGATGAAGGGTTTTCAGATTCCAAAACCTTTAAGTTATATTTTGTCGCCAGGTCCTTTGATGAGGCCGCCGAATATTTGTCGAGCATTTCAAAATAAGTGGGCTTTATGTTATTACATTGGGTTATATTTGATTCCGCCGAGCTCACCTGGCTCTCTAGAAAGCGTCCGCAACAAGAGGGCGTTTTTGCTACCACTTGTCACACACAATTTGAAAAAGCCTTGACATTTTAAATCAGCTTGAATTGCATGGCTTTAGCCTGAGCCGGCGGCGCTTAAAGCGGCCAGAATCATCGTCTTTTAGAGCTTGCTTGAGGGCGCTTTAATTTGAGCCCAGTTTTTAAATCAAAAAGTCAGCCTTTTTAAAGCAAAGGAAGTCAATGAACAAATATAACCCAAACAACCAATATAATTCGTGATTTTAATTTGCGCAAATTGCATCACATAATCGACAACTCCGCGCAAATGAATTAAAAAATATTTAAAAAAATGTTGACAAAAATAAATTTTCGTGATAAAATGCCTTCGAGTGTATGGATTTAGCGATTCGAGGTGAGCTTGGGGTGTATATTTTTGAAACATATGTTTCAGACTTCGTTTTGTGTTTGATACTATGGGCTGGGTTGTTTGTTGCGTTTTTCCTGACAGAGCTATTTACATCCCAATTTTTTGCCATATGGTTTAGCGTTGGCAGCATCGGCGCGTTGATCGCTGCTTTGTTTGACGTTCCTCCCCTGCTTCAGCTGTTAATTTTTGCTTTATTAACGGCGCTGTTGATGGTTTTCATCCGCCCTATCGCATACAAACTGCTCAAAATCAAATATCATCCAACTAACGCCGACCTGATCATTGGCAAGGAGGGGGTTGTCATTTCTTCAATAGACAATTTAAACGGCAAAGGCAGGGTTAGGGTTGAGGGCCTGGATTGGGCTGCAAAAAGCGAAAACGGACGCGATATAGGCCCCGACAGCGTTGTTACTATTAAAAGAATAGAAGGTGTGACGCTGATTGTTGCGCCGAAATTTGAAAACTGAATTTAAAAGAGGAGGTTTGTTTTTATGGAAATATTGGTGGTATTAGGAGTTATTTTGGTGGTTTTGGCTCTTTTAGGGGTTTCATCTGTTAAAATTGTCCCCCAGTCTAAAGTTTATGTTGTTGAACGCCTCGGGTCATATCAATCAACTTGGAACACTGGCATACACATAAAACTTCCAATTTTTGACGTTGTCAGGAGCAAAGTCTCTTTGAAAGAGCGCGTTGTTGACTTCCCGCCCCAGCCCGTGATAACCAAGGATAACGTGACCATGCAGATAGACACTGTTGTTTTTTATCAAGTGACCGACGCCAAGTTATACACATATGGAGTTGATAACCCGTTGCTTGCGATTGAAAACCTAACAGCGACAACTCTGCGAAATATAATCGGCGATCTGGAACTGGACCATACCCTAACAAGCCGCGACGTTATCAACACCAGAATAACAGCTATTTTGGACGAAGCTTCGGATAAATGGGGAATCAAGGTTAATCGCGTTGAGCTGAAAAACATAGTCCCGCCTTCTGAAATCCAAAACGCAATGGAAAAGCAAATGAAAGCTGAACGCGAGCGGAGACAGCTGATTTTGCAAGCTGAAGGGCGAAAAAATGCTGATATTTTGGTCGCTGAAGGAGAAAAACGCGCCCAAGTTCTCCACGCAGAGGCTGAAAAAGAGTCCCTAATTCTCCATGCTGAAGCTGTTCGCGAGCAGTCTATTAAAGAAGCTGAAGGAAAGGCCAAGGCCATAGAAATCGTCCAGCTGGCAACGGCTCACGGGCTTAAAATGCTAACGGATGTTGGCGTTTCCAAAGCTGTTATTGCGTTAAAATCTTTGGAAGCGTTTGAAAAGGTTTCTGATGGCAAAGCGACAAAAATAATAGTTCCAAGCGAGATCCAATCTGTTGCGGCTTTGGCGGCTTCAGTCAAGGAATTGTTTGAGGACAAATCCGCTTCAAAATCAAAGCCACGTGACGACAAAGCCTAGGCTGTGTTTTGATTGTATAAAATTTAATATTTAAAATATCGGGAGCTTGTGGTTATTCAGGCTGAGAGGAAGGAATTTTAAACCTTCGACCGAATGGACCTGATTTGGGTAATGCCAACGAGGGGAGGTGTTTTCTGTTTTAGTTTCTAGCAGAAGTTGTCAGGTTGGGCGACTTCTGCTTTTTTTAATAAAAAAGAGGTTGGTGACATAAATTTGAGACTCAATAAAATAACATTTTGTTCAATCCTGATTTCGCTTGCAACAGCTGGATCTTTCATTCCTCTATTTTCGCTGCCTTTTGGCGGATCTGTAACTATGTTTAGCATGCTTTTTATTTGTCTAACAGGATTTTTTTATGGCGCAAAGTTTGGAATGGCTTCTGGGCTTGCTTTTGGCCTGATAAAACTGGTTCTAAAGCCAAGTTTTGTCCATCCCGTTCAATTGATTATTGATTATATCTTATCTTTCTCGGCCTTGGGCGTTTCAGGATTTTTTAAAGACGCCAAAAATGGCCTGGTTAAAGGATATATTGTTGGCGTCCTCGGAAGATATTTGTTTTCGGTTTTGTCTGGTTTTATATTTTTTGGCCAGTATGCATGGGACGGCTGGGGGGCTTTGCCATATTCAATTGTGTATAACGGATCGTATATATTTTGCGAAGCAATCCTAAGTGTTATATTAATTAAACTGCCAATTTTTAATAAAACAATCGAAAAAATAAAAAAAACAGCAACTAAATAAACATATTTATATGTATATGCACAAACCACCTCTAATTCGCATATATCATAATTAGAGGTGGTTTTTTTGATTATAGAAACAATTACTCAAATTTTAAAACATATTTTATTTTTAGCCCTACATATTGAAGGAAATTCTTTCCCAAAACCTCTGTCAGCCAAAAAAGAGCGGGAATGTTTTGAAAAAATGAAAAATAAAGACCAAAAGGCGCGAGATTTATTAATAAAACACAATTTGCGACTCGTTGCCCACATAGCAAAAAAATACTATTCGTCAACCAAAGATCAAGACGACCTGATCTCAATCGGAGCAATCGGCCTGATAAAAGCTGTTGAAAGCTATGATTTTGAAAAAGGAATAAAATTTGCAACATACGCGGCCAGATGCATCGAAAATGAGATACTTATGCACTTTCGCTCTCTAAAAAAATCTGCTAATGACATATATATTAGTGATGCCATAGACACAGACAAAGACGGCAACACCCTCTCATTTTCGGATATACTGGCGGATGATGGAGACGTTGCGGATGCTGTCGAATTAAAATGCAAATCTGATGCATTATACAAATATGTCCAAAATATTCTAAGTGAGCGTGAAAAAAAAGTCATAATGTTCAGATATGGCCTATACGGAGGAGCTCCTTTAACGCAGCGAGAAACAGCCAAAAAACTGAATATATCAAGGTCATATGTTTCAAGAATTGAAAAAAAAGCGCTGGAAACCCTAAACAAAGCCTTTAATAAAAGCTAACAATATTTTGATATATAGACTTTATTTGACCTCCGTCACATTTTTAGTCAATCCTCTAACAGAATCAACCGGAACCGTAAATATTATACCTGAGTTCTCTTTAGATAAAGGTCCTATGATTTTTTCGACAACCTCATAAAACATTTTTTCTTGAACTTCATCAACAATTGTGAAAATAGTCTTGTTTTCATCACTTGTTGAGCTCTCAAGCAAGGCTTTAAGCGAATTAATGATAATGCTTTCATATGTGTTTGAAGATTTGGATTTATATATTGATCTCGCCATTCCAATCGAATTTATTATTGTTGCTCCCCTTAAACCATTTTTAGACAACTCTATTAAAAGCTCATCCAATTTGCTTATGTCGTTTAAAACAAAAATCAACGCTTTCATAAAAATCATTCTCCTGTCAAATTATTAATATGCCCTGTCGCTCGACATCTAGCATTATATCACATTTAACCGCCAAGATCAATAACAAAAAGGTTACATATGGTTAAAACATTGTGTGTTTGCAATTTATATGTTTCACACAGCGCATAATCTATCACAAAAGTCCCAAATTTGATCAACTATTTGAAATAATAAAATTCAAATATTGCAAAATAAAAACTAAATTTAAAAAACATATTGCAAGCAATTCAAGCAAAAACAGCGACAAATTCAGGATATTTCAAGAAGAAACATCAAAACTCAAGTTAAAATTATGAAATTTTAAGATAAAAAAATTTCAAAAATTGAAAATACCCTCTTGCAATTTTAAAAAAGCCGTGCTATAATGATTTTGCTTTGAAAAATTAATTTAAAGGAGTTTTTGTTATGTCTTTAAAAAATTCATACCTGTCAAATATTTATGAAACAGTTAAAAAAAGGAACAAAAATGAACCCGAATTTTTGCAGGCTGTCGAAGAGGTTTTGAGCTCTCTTGAAGTTGTTGTCAAGCGGCGGCCGGAAATTGAAAAAAACGGCGTTATTGAGCGATTGGTTGAGCCGGAGCGCATGATTCAGTTCAGAGTCCCTTGGGTTGATGACCAAGGCAAGGTTAATGTTAATCGAGCTTTTCGCGTTGAATTTAATTCAGCAATCGGCCCATATAAAGGCGGCCTTAGGCTTCATCCAACCGTTAACGCGTCGGTCATTAAATTCTTGGGATTTGAACAGATTTTTAAAAATGCATTGACAAGTTTGCCTATGGGGGGAGGAAAAGGAGGCTCGGATTTTGATCCTAAAGGCAAATCAGATGGGGAAATCATGCGATTTTGTCAAAGCTTTATGACAGAACTCTGTCGCCATATAGGCCCAGACACAGACGTTCCTGCTGGAGATATTGGCGTTGGCGGGCGCGAAATAGGGTATATGTTTGGGCAATATAAACGCATCACCAACACATTTACAGGCGTTTTAACCGGCAAAGGGCTCGAATATGGGGGATCTTTATTTCGGACCGAGGCGACTGGATATGGCCTTTGCTACTATACACAGCAGATGCTGGAAACCCTTTGCAACACTTCTTTTGAAGGAAAAACAGTCGTTATTTCTGGTTCTGGCAATGTCGCGATATACGCAGCGCAAAAGGCAACAAAGCTCGGAGCAAAAGTTGTCGCTATGTCGGATTCCTGCGGATATGTATATGATGAAAACGGAATAGACGTCGAAACTGTCAAACAAATCAAAGAAGTCGAGAGAGGAAGAATTTCAGAATATTCACAAAAAGTCAAAAGCGCGAAATATTTTGATGGATGCAAAAATATATGGACGATTCCATGCGACATAGCTCTCCCATGCGCAACCCAAAACGAGCTTGACGAGCAAAGCGCCAAAACCCTGATTAAAAATGGAGTAATCTGCGTCGCAGAAGGCGCCAACATGCCATGCACCCAACACGCAGTCTCCCAACTGATTCAAAACAACATTCCTTTCGGCCCCGGAAAAGCCGCAAACGCTGGCGGAGTCGCATGCTCTGGCCTGGAAATGTCTCAAAATTCAATCCGATATTCTTGGACTTTTGAAGAGGTTGACCAAAAAATTCAAAACATAATGAAAAACATTTTCACTCAAGGATATGACGCGTCCAGAGAATATGGCTTCGACGGAAACATGGTTGTTGGAAGCAATATATCCGGATTTAACAAAGTCTGCAACGCGATGATATCACAAGGAATTGTGTAAAAAAACCAAAACAAAAACAAACCAAAAGACAAAAAGCTGCAAATTCCCAAATTTAGGGGAAGATGTGGCTTTTTTGGCGCAAAAGTCCAAAACTCAACGCCTTTTGGAATATGAACCTCTTTTGCCGTCAAGGTTTTTCTTTATGTCTGAAATTTTCTCCTCGCTGTTTTTCTTAAAACGGCTCAGCATTTCCTCGAATGTTAAGGGCTCTTCCTTTTTGGGAAGAGGGTTATGGATCTTGGGGGATTCAGCCGGGCGAGAAACACTTTTAGCAGGTTTTTGATTTTTATCCTTTGAAAAATCACGCTTGTCTTTTTCGGCGTCTGCGCCTGTTTTTTTGCTTTTAACAACAGTTCCGCCGTCTTTCAAAGACAAACTCAACCTTTTTTCATCGGCCGTTAAAACTTTGACTTTAACAATATCTCCTCTCTCCAAAAAATCCGCAACATCAGTCACATAATCCTTAGAGATTTCAGAAATATGGACAAGCCCCGTCACCCCGTCATCTATCTCAACAAACGCCCCAAATTTGGTTATTCCCGTAACCTTTCCCTCAACTATAGCTCCAATATCAAGCTGCATATAATTTAAAAAACCTCCTTAAAAAATAATCATTCTTTTGCCACGTCGATAAAAACTCGCTCTAAAGGAAACAAGAGATTCAACTTTTCCCTCGCAACCTTCGCAATATATTCATCGGTTATCCCAAAATCCAGCTGTCGTTGAAGCAGCTCGTTTTTTTGGGCCTGAGTTTTAACTTTTTCTTTGAGCGCATTTAGCTCCTGACTCTTTTTTGAAATGCTGGTCTGAACGCCAACCAAATTAAAAACCAGCCACATCGCAAAAACCACAAACAACAACCTAAAAATTAATTTTTTAAATTTCTTCCTGTTTGTTTTAAATTTAAACATAAAGCACCCTTTTTCAAACAGCTAAATCACTTGTCACTTTTTGACCTCATCTTATTATACACCGATATGCCCTTAAAATGCAAGAATTTTTTTTTAATTTGGAAATATTTTTTTATTTTTCGCTTAAAACTTTGCAAAAATTTCTGAAATATATGTGTTATTTTTAGCAATAATTTCCTGACTGGCCAGGTTAACCCCCAAACAAATTTGTGAATGAAACGTATAATAATTTTGAACACATATATTATGCATATTTAAATTAATATTTTTTTTGCTATCACCACTTAATAAAGGGGAGGCATACCTTTTATAAAGCATTTCTAATTCATTTTTATTTCTTCTGTAATCTCGATTGCTTTTAGAATTATTCATCAAATTTTGACTTTCTTCATTTATATCAGCCATAAGTTTATTTGAATTTACCTTTTTTATTTTTATATATTCAAATGGATTTTTTTTTATATTTTTAATATGAGGATGTTTTATACTATTTTTATCTTCACTATTTGATTCCTGATAATATTTATTAATTTTAGATGATATATTTTTATTTTCAAATTTATTTTGAGTTGAAGAATTTAAATCACATGAGAATTTATTAAATTTTATTATTTCGGTTGATATTGTTAAGAATATATTATCTTTTGTATTTTCCAAAAATTGTTTTTTTGTTTTTTGGCTTATTAGAACTTTTATAATACTTGTGAAATTAATTGAATTACCTATGTTCAGATTTTTTATTTTGTTATGAGGTATAAAATAATAACAAGTGCCTATTAATTTTTTTGTAATATAATCAATCATTGTTATTTTATATTTTATATCTGAATTAATATCTTTAATTTCATGATTAATATATTGGTATTCATGCTGCATTAATGATATTCTTCCTTCAAATTCTTCATGAGTGAAGATACAAATAAAATTATCAAAAGGTATTTTATTAATTTTAGGAAGAAAGTCTTTTACTTTTATTAATACTGAAAAACAATTCATTTTTTTAATTTTAAGTTTTAAAAAATTATATAAATTTATTTATTCATATTTTTAAACTCATCTTTGATTTATATTTTTAATTACATGGGGATTGGGGATTGGGGATTGGGGATTTGGGGATTGGCCCAATCCC
>CADBXQ010000017.1 GCA_902798675.1 Oscillospiraceae bacterium | reverse complement strand
AGAGCATCGAATTTTTTCGATTGTTCCGACAGGCAAAAAATTTTAAACGCAATAGAATTGTGTTTGAAAAATGAAAGTGTTATTTTTGATGACAGTAATATAACTAACAAAAAGCGAAAAATTATTAAAGGCAAGGATATAAATTCGACTCCAATTGAGATCAGCTCTATAAACAGCGTCCAGACGAACTGTGTTATTTGCGGTGAAATATTTTCGACTAAGGTTCATGAATATCGTGAAGGGACGAGGCAGATTAGGACATATTATTTGACTGATTTCACAAATTCTATTGCGTTTAAAATTTTTTGCCTGTCGGAACAATCGAAAAAATTCGATGCTCTTTGTGAAGGGTCTAGGGTTTTACTGCGGGGCAACGTTGAGGACGACAGGTATGATCGATCGCTGGTTTTTATGCCTAAAGACATCGTTTTGCTTGAAAAGCAGGAGCGCCGGGATGAAGCTGAAAAAAAGCGCGTTGAGCTGCATTTACACACCAATATGTCGTCGATGGACGCGATAACTCCGATCTCAAAATTCATAGAATTGGCCAGCAGTTGGGGGCATCAGGCGATTGCGATTACAGATCACGGCGTTGTTCAAGCTTTTCCGGAAGCGATTGCCGCCGTTGACAAAGTCAGGAAAGACGGAAAAGAATTTAAAGCGATTTTTGGCGTTGAAAGTTATTTTATTGATGATTTGGAAAATATTGTGTATGGAGATAAAAATCAGACTCTTGATGGAAAATTTATCATTTTTGACACCGAGACAACTGGGCTGAATTTTAAAGATGACCGCCTAACCGAAATCGGGGGGGTTATGCTCTCAGACGGGAAGGTTTGCGATGTTTTCAACACTATGGTTAACCCCCAAAAGTCAATTCCCAAAAAGATAACCGAGATCACTGGGATTGACGATTCTATGGTTGAAAACGCGCCTTTGGAGGACGAGGCTTTGAAACGGTTTTTAGAATTTGCAAACGGGGCGGTTTTGATTGCGCATAATGCAAATTTTGACATGAATTTTTTAAGCGCCGCAGCAGAGCGAAATAGCATCGAATTTGACTATACTTTTATCGACACACTCTCTTTGGCCAAGGCTTTATATCAAGATTTGAGCAAATTTTCGCTTGATAAACTCGCAAACCACCTGCAACTCGGAGATTTTAACCACCACAGAGCGTCTGATGATGCGAAGATGCTGGCTCGGGTTTTTGTTAAAATGATTGATGAATTAAAGAATAATTATAATATAAGCGACATAGGCGAGATTAATTCAAAACTGAATGGAAAGATAGATTATCGGCGTCAGAAGGTATATCATCAAATATTGTTGGCAAAAAACAGCGTTGGCCTGAAAAATTTATATAAACTGGTTTCGGATGCGCATGTTAAATTTTATTTTAGAAAGCCCCGAATTCCAAAAAGCCTCTTGATTCGCCACAGGGAAGGGCTGATTGTTGGGAGCGCGTGCGAAAAGGGTGAGGTTTTTGGGGCGGTTGCGAGCGGAGTTGAGTGGAAAAAACTCAAATCTATTGCATCATTTTATGACTATTTAGAAATTCAACCAATTCCGAATAATAAATTCATGATTGAGCAGGGAATGGCGAAAGATGTTGAGGCTTTGAAGGATTTAAATCGAAAGATTGTCAAACTTGGGCAAGAGCTAAATAAGCCGGTTGTTGCGACAAGTGATGTCCATTTTTGCGACCTAAAAGATGCCCAGTATCGCGCTATCATACAGTCTGCGCTGAAATTTTCAAACCCAAGCAACCAGCCTCCGCTTTATTTTAGAACAACCCAGGAAATGCTTGATGAATTCGCGTATTTGGGCGAGCAAAAGGCAAGCGAAGTTGTTATAGAAAACCCCAACAAAATCGCTGATATGATTGATGGAGATATTCGCCCATTTCCCCACGGAACGTATACGCCACACATCGAAGGATCGGAAGAGGATTTGCGAAAAATAACCTGCCGGAAGGCTCGAGAAATTTATGGTGATCCGCTTCCAAAAATCGTTGACGACCGATTGAATCGAGAGCTTGATTCGATTATTAAACACGGTTTTGCGGTTTTATATATGATTGCTCAAAAGTTGGTTTCTAGATCTGTTGAAGATGGGTATTTGGTTGGGTCGAGAGGATCGGTTGGGTCTTCGTTTGTTGCGATAATGGCGGGAATATCTGAGGTTAATCCCTTAGCTCCGCACTATGTCTGTCCGGGCTGTAAATATAGTGAATTCATAACTGACGGAAGCGTTGGGTCTGGGTTTGATTTGCCTGCTAAAAAATGCCCAAAATGTGGAAAAAATTTGAATAGGGACGGTCAGGATATTCCATTTGAAACATTTTTGGGGTTTGATGGCGATAAGGCTCCGGATATAGATTTGAATTTTTCAGGTGAATATCAGTCTCGCGCTCATAAATACACGGAAGAATTATTTGGCGAGAAATATGTTTTTAAAGCGGGGACAATTTCGTCTGTTGCAAGTCGAACTGCGTATGGATTTGCGATAAAATATTTGGAAGAGCAGGGGATAACCGCAAATAAAGCGGAGGAGACAAGGCTTGCTAAAGGCTGCGAGGGAATTAAAAGGACAACAGGTCAGCATCCCGGCGGCATGGTTGTTGTTCCGTCTGGCTATGATATATATGACTTCACGCCAATTCAGCATCCCGCGGACGACGCAAAAAGTTCGATAATAACAACACATTTTGACTTTCATTCGCTCCATGACACGATTTTGAAGCTTGATTTATTGGGCCACGATGTTCCAACGATGTATAAATATTTGGAGGATTTGACCGGAAAAAAGGTTAGCGATGTTGATATGAGCGACAAAAAGGTCATCAGTCTCTTCACTTCCACAGAGGCTTTAGGGGTTGACAGCTCTGAAATTTATAGCCAAACAGGATCGCTTTCTTTGCCGGAGATGGGGACAAAATTTGTTCGCCAGATGCTTGTTGATGCGCAGCCAAAGTGTTTTTCCGACCTGCTTCAAATTTCAGGTTTGTCGCACGGGACGGATGTTTGGCTTGGAAACGCGCAAGACCTGATCAGGGAAGGAACTTGCAAAATTGGCGATGTTATTGGGACGCGTGACAGCATTATGACTTCGCTTATGCACAAGGGTTTGGAGCCAAAAATGGCGTTTAAAATCATGGAAATCACACGAAAAGGTAAGGCAACTAAGCTTTTGACGGAAGAACACAAAAAGCAAATGAGGGATCACGGTGTCCCGGAATGGTTTATTGAAAGTTGTCTAAAAATAAAATACATGTTTCCTAAAGCCCACGCTGCCGCATATGTTATCGCAGCGATTCGGCTTGGGTGGTATAAAATTTATGAACCACTTGCATATTATGCCACATATTTTACAGTTCATGGGGGTGATATAGACGCTGATGCTATTGTTCGAGGAAAGGAGGCTGTTAGGCGAAGAATCAGCGATTTGATGGCTAAAGGAAATGATCGGTTAGCCAAGGAAAATGAAATGTTGGATTCGTTGCTGGTTGCAAATGAGATGCTTAGTCGCGGTTTTGAATTTTTGCCTGTTGACATATATTTGTCGCATGCAAATCAATATATCGTTGAAGACGAAAAAATCAGACTGCCATTTACCTGTTTAAAAGGGCTTGGAGAGTCAGCTGCAAAACGTCTTTTCGAGGCGGCGTCGGACGGGGAATATATATCAATCGAAGACTTGGTTGAGCGGACGGGAGCATCAAAAACTGTTATTGAATGTTTGAAAGAGATGGGCGCTTTAAGTCATTTGCCTGAAACAAGCCAAATTAGTTTATTCACATTATAAATTTTCAAAGGAGTTGCATTTTTATGATTAGAAGAGATTATGAATATGAGCAGGTTGAATTTATATCCAAACTTTTATATACCATACTTTTTCCACAAAAGTCTAAAAAATTCAACATAAACGATTATAAATTCGACACAAGATCCTTGGAGCTGAAACTTGATTTGATGGATTTGATCAAAAATAACAAATTTAATGATGCTGAGGACATGCTTTTTGAGCATATTGCCGAAGATGAGAGGGAAAATCGAGGAAATGGGAGCTTGAGAGTTGCGGTTTGGTTCTATCTTCAGCTCAACCATATTGATAAGGAAACTTTGGAGGCAAATGATTTTTCGAGAAGGGAAGTTTTAGAAGGGATTCAAGAAATAGAGCAAAAAGCGATGAATAGTTGAGTTTGGTTGTTTTTAGGAGAAATAATGGAAAAATATGAAGTTTTAAAAAATATTTTCGGATATGATTCATTTAGACGGGGTCAGGAAGAAATAATCGACAACATACTTGAGGGAAGAGATGTTTTGGGAATAATGCCGACGGGAGCGGGGAAGTCTGTTTGCTTTCAGGTTCCGGCGTTGATGATGGATGGGGTGACTTTGGTTGTTTCGCCTCTGATATCTTTGATGAAAGATCAGGTCAGGCAGCTCATACAAAACGGGGTTGCCGCAGCCTATTTAAACAGCAGCTTGTCGGCAGGTCAATATAGAAAAGCTGTGTATAATGTTTTGCACGGAATGTATAAAATAATATATGTTGCTCCAGAAAGACTTGCAACATCGAGTTTTTTGGAACTTGCGAATTCGATCAACATTTCAATGGTTGCTGTTGATGAGGCGCACTGTGTTTCTCAATGGGGTCACGATTTTAGACCAAGCTATTTGAAAATATCTGAATTTTTGGACTTTTTAAAAACACGCCCTATTTTTGCCGCATTCACAGCAACTGCAACAAAAAATGTCCGCGAAGACATCAAAAATTTGTTGAAATTAAACAATCCATATTGTGTTGTGACTGGTTTTGAAAGAAAAAATTTATATTTTGATGTTATTCAAACTAGCGAGAAGGGGAAACTGTCCCATCTGTTGAAACTTCTAGACAAAGTGCGTGATGAGAGCGTGATAATTTATTGCGGAACAAGAAAAAAGGTTGAAGAAGTGTTTGAAATTTTAGCCAGAAGAGGTTTTAGAACTGCCAGATATCACGCAGGACTCAGCGACATCGAGCGAAGGCGAAATCAAGAGGATTTTATATATGACAAAAAGAACATATTTGTTGCGACAAACGCTTTTGGCATGGGGATTAATAAAGCGGACGTCAGGATGATTGTTCACTTTAATATGCCCAAAAACATAGAAAATTACTATCAAGAAGCGGGCAGGGCGGGCAGAGATGGGGGCCCCGCAAAATGTATAATGCTTTACTCGGATTCGGATTTTTATTTAAACAGCTTTTTTATAAATAATGTTGTCAATGATCAATTAAATGCTAAACAATTAGAAAATATTAGAAACCAGGATTATAAAAACCTATCTAAGATCATGAGCTATTGCAAGGGAAATAATTGTTATCAGCAATATATTTTAGAGTATTTTGGAGAAAATTCAAATTCTTGCAAAAATTGCGGCAACTGTTTGTCTGAATTTGAACAGGTTGATTTAACAGCGCAAGCCAGAAAAATTTTTTCATGTATAGTTGAAACTGATGAAAAATATGGGATAAACATGGTGTGTGATATATTGAAGGGCAACAAAAATTCGAGAATTTTAGCCTTGGGCTATGACTCAATACTTGCATATGGCGCTCTAAAAAAAATCAAACTTGTCGATTTAAAAAGTTATATTAGAGAATTAATATTTGATGGCTATCTTTTCTTAGATGGCGGAGAATATCCGACGCTAAAAATAACGCAAAAAGCCAAAAATGTTTTAACAAAAGAATCAAATCAGAGAGTGATCTTGAAAAGGCGAAAATCTCGAAAAAATATTTTTAAAAGCGACAAAACTCAAATTAATGATAAAATTTTGTATGATGCAATTTCTAGATTGCGGACCTCTTTAGCAGATTCGCAAAATGTTCCTTCATATATAATTTTTTCAAATAAAACGATAATTCACATCTGCAAAGCTTTGCCGACAAAAATAGATGATTTATTTGAAATTACAGGACTTGGCCAAAATAAAATTAGAAAATATGGCAAATATATAATAGATGTTGTTAATAATTATCTTGTGAATGCTTCTAAATAAATTCAAAAAGGTGGTTATTTTTTAGGATTTGCTTGAAGATATTTGAGGGCGTTGGGACAAATATAACCCTAAAAAATTTCGCGTTTCAAAATAAATTTTAAAAAATGTTTGACAACCGACCCCAAAATGGTATATAATTACTTCGTTGGGCTATGCTTGTTATATAAGTTTTTAGTTGATTAGAAAGGGGAGATTATTGACTATGGCGATGATAAATAAAATAACTCCTAACGTATATTACCATATTATTTCTAAAAAAACTGACAAGGTTCTTGATATTGACGCTGTTGCCGGATCTGAAAATGGGGGAGCGGTTCAGCTGTATGACAAAATTGGAAGCGAAAATCAACAATTCAAGTTCGTTTTAGCAGGGGACGGGTTGTATAAAATAGTTTGTAGGAGTTCAAAAAAGCCCATAGATATCGTTTCGGTTGGCTCGTCAAACGGGGCTTGGCTCCATCAATGGGAGGATTCTTCGGTTGAAACTCAAATTTGGAAGGTTAAATTCAATAAAGATGGATATTTTAAAATTATTTCCAAATATTCGTCTCGAGTTTTGGATGCGGGGCTTGAAGGGGCTAATAATTCTCGCGTGAAAATATGGGATGATTTCGATTCGGATAACCAACTTTGGTATTTGGAAAGGCCGTCTTCGAATTCTGGCGCAGGTTCTAAAAAGACAACTAAAAAAACTGATTCGAATGAAAAAATCAAAGCTAAAATCAAAGATATGTTAAAAAGGAAGAAAAATTAATGCATGTTAATATAAAAAAATTAAAAGAGAACGCAACCATTCCAACAAAAGGCAGCCGATATTGCGCTGGATATGACCTTTATTCTTGTCTTTTGGAGCCAGTTACAATACAGCCCGGCGAAACGGCAAAAATTCCAACCGGGCTGGCTGTTGAAATTCCGCAAGGGTATGCGGGGCTGATCTTTGCGAGGAGCGGCTTGTCAACCAAAAAAGGCCTTGCTCCTGCAAATAAAGTTGGCGTTTGCGACAGCGACTATCGGGGCGAATATATTGTTGCGCTGCATAACCACAGCAACCAAAGCGCTGTCGTCAACCCCGGAGAGCGGATTGCTCAGTTGGTTGTTGTTCCGTTTTTGGAAGTTGATTTTGTTGAGGTTGACAATTTAAGCAAGACAAGCCGTGGGGATGGCGGATTTGGATCGACAGGGGAGTGAAGGAAAGGGGTTTTTTTGATTTAATTCATTTTTTCATCGGATAGTGGATTTTTTATCACAGCTTCTTTAATCATTTGGTTTGAGGTGTGTGTGTATATTTCGGTTGTTCCTATGTTGGCGTGACCCAGCAGTTGTTTTAAAATCAAAATGTCGACTTTGCCGTGTTGATATAGCAAAGTTGCCGCGGTGTGTCGGAGTTTGTGCGGAGAATATCCTTTGCCTGAAAGCCCAGCCTCTTTAAGCGCCGCCTGAACGATTTTTTGAACCTGTCTTGCGCCGATCCTTTGCCCAGTTCTTTTCGACAAAAACAGAGCTTGAGTGTTTTGGGATATTTTTATTTGGCTTCGTTCTTTTTCGAGATATTCGCTAATAGCACACATGCACGCTTTATTTAAAAAAACCACTCTCTCCTTGTTTCCTTTTCCAAGGAGAGTTAGGCTGTTTGCGTCCATTTTGATGTTTTCCAAGTTTATTCCAACAAGCTCTGACAGACGCATTCCGCAATTCAAAAACAGCGTCAAAATGCAGTAGTCCCTGAATTTATTTGGAGATTTGGATTTTGCTTTGGCGCCGAGGAGTCTTTTGCTCTCATTTATTGAGAGGTATTTGGGGAGAGTTTTTTTCAGCGACGGCATTTCAAGATTTTCGACAGGATTTTCTTCCAAAATACGCAGGTTTACTGTGAGATATTTAAAAAAACCACGAATTGAGCTAACTTTGCGGGCGCGCGCTCTTGCGGAGTTGTTTTTTTCTTTCATAACAAAGTTTAAATATTCATATACATCTAACAGTTTTATTTTTTTTATTAAATCTATATCAATATCGTCAATTTGTATATTTTTTAATTCTGTGTTAGAATCCGCAATTTTTTTATATAATTTATAGAATCGAAAAAAATTTTGCAAATCCACAGCATACGCAGCAGCAGTTCGCAAAGAACGATTTTTGATTGTTGTTATATATGATAGATATTGACGGACCAATTTAGGTAAATTTTCATATCCTTGCGTTGATGTCGACAATTCAACCCCTCCAAGTTCGTTAAATTTTCATTTAGCGAACCACTAATTCAAATCTTTTTTTAAACATTTTCTAATGATGCTGCCTTTTTTAACCCTGCCTTTAAACGCTATGCAAAGTTTCATTTGAGAATGTTTGGCCGAAATGATTGGCTCTTTTTGCTCATTTAGAATTTTTTCAACTTTAAAGCAAAACGGTTTTTCTTTGGGCTGAAAAATTTCAACAACGTCTCCAGCATCAAACTTGTTTTTTTGTGTACAATATAAAAATTCCCCATCACAATCATCCACAATAGCAACAACATCATAATTTCGAATATAGCCACCATTTGCATAGTACTGTCCCTCAGATGGTTTGCCAAATAAAAATCCTTCATGATAATGCCTGTGACTAACTTTTAATAATTCATCTTTAATCCAATTGGGCAGGAAATAATCGTCATTTTTTTCCAATATTTCAGTCGCCATTTTGTATGAATTAGTGACGACAGAGACATAGTGTGAAGATTTGGCTCGGCCTTCTATTTTAAAACTTTTAACTCCAGCATTAGATAATTTATCAAGGTGTTCAATTAAACATAAATCTTTTGAATTTAATATATAACTCCCCTTTTTATCCTCAAATATAGGAAAAAATTGACCAGGTCTTTTTTCTTCAACCAAATGATATCCCCATCTACACGGCTGCGCACACTCTCCCCTGTTTGCGTCGCGCCCAAGTAAATATTGTGATATTAAGCATCTTCCCGAAAATGACATACACGTTGCGCCGTGAACAAAGCATTCAATTTCTAAATCGTTTGGAGTTTTTTGGGAAATTATTTTTATGTCTTCTAAAGGCAATTCCCTGGCCAAAACAATCCGCCTTGCTCCAAATTCAAACAATGCGTTTGCAGTTTTGTAGTTCATGACGCCTGCTTGCGTCGAAATGTGTATGGGAATCTTGGGGGCGAATTTTTTAGCTTCCATGAGCGTCCCAAAGTCGGAAATAATTAATGCGTCAACGCCGATGTCCTGCGCGTTTTGCATGAATTTTTGCAGCTTTTCAGCCTCACTGTTGGTTGGAACAGTGTTGCAGGTTAGGTATATTTTCACACCATTTTCATGCGCAAATCCAACAGCTTTTTCGAGCAGTTCATCGTCAAATCTAGCCGCGCTGGATCGCATGCCAAAAATTTCGCCTCCTAAATAAACCGCGTCTGCTCCATAAAAAACCGCAGATTGAAGGCATTCCCAGTCTCCAGCCGGGGCTAAAACTTCGTGTCTATTTTTCACAAATTCGCTGCTCCTAACTTTTTCAAATTTAATTCATGCTCATTCAAAGTTTTAGCATAAAAAACCTCGCCAGTTTTAATATCAGC
>CADBXQ010000016.1 GCA_902798675.1 Oscillospiraceae bacterium | reverse complement strand
CAATGATTATCGAAAATTCCGATCAAATGGGGCTTGCGCAGCTATATCAGCTCAGGGGAAGGATTGGCCGCGCAAAACGTCGAGCTTTTGCATATTTCACGTTTGCAAGGGGAAAGGTTTTGTCGGAGATTGCGTCCCAAAGGCTTTTGGCCATTCGCGAATTCACAAGGTTTGGATCGGGGTTTATGATTGCTTTGAAGGATTTGGAAATCAGGGGAGCGGGGAGCTTGCTTGGAGAGCGCCAGCATGGGCAAATGGCAAGCGTTGGATATGATATGTATATTAAAATTTTAAATGAGGCGGTCAAAAAAGCCCAGGGCAAGGAGGCTTTGGAGGAGTTTGTTGACTGCGTAATTGATGTTCCAATAAGCGCGCATATTCCGGAAAAATATATCCCAAATATGTCACAAAGGCTTGAAATATATCGAAAAATAGCTTCTATTGAAAATGAAAGCCAAAAAATGGACCTTGTTGACGAGCTGATTGATCGGTTTGGTGAGCCGTCAGGTTCTGTCATTGGGCTGATGGATGTTGCCATTTTGCGATTTCGGGCGTCAAAACTTGGGTTCAGTGAAATTTCAGCAAACGGCGCGGTTGTTCGATTCTATCTCGCTAAATTAAACATGGAGCGAATTTCTAAGATACTTTCAGGGCTTGGTGATCGAGCTTCGCTTAGCGCTGGCAAAAAGCCATATCTTGCGGTTAAAACTCTTAAATCGCGACCTCTAGACGTGATAAAACTTGTTTTAAATTATTGACATAGTCATATTTTTATGTCATGATGCTAAAATATGTAAAAGAAAAAATCTGCCATATGATAGAAGCAGATTTTTTTAATATATTTAAATTAGTTTTAAAATTTTGATTTTTTTGATTGGATAACCTTTTCAAGTTCGTCCAGAGCGCGTCTAATGCAATAGTTATCGACTCCGGATTCATCAGCGCATTGGCGTAAAATTCCCTGTATATTTTGGATGTCCACTTGAAAATATTCATTAAAAAGGCCGGCGTGAGCGATTTGATATATTGCGTCTGCAGATTCTTCCTTGGCCTGTTGATCGAAACTTTGGCTGCAAAGCGATAAAATTTCAACAATTTTCCAAGTTTGGACTTTAGAATATTTTTCGAACATATTTAGAGAAGTCATGGATTTGATTGCTGCGGCGACGTCTTTTGAAGCGGATTGATCATGATTTGCGCAAAAACTCAACATTTTCACGATATTTTTAAGGCATTCTTCAGAGCATCCTTTCAAGCGCCCGCTGGCAGCAAATTTCAAAAGCAGGCTTGCGACATCCTTAGCGCAAGAGTTTTCATTTTCAAGGCAGGACTTTAGAGTGTCTATGACCCCAAAAATTAGTTTTTCATCACACTCATATAAAAATATCTCATCAAATAAAATATTAAAGGTTTTTGCTATAAATTTTCGATCGCTTTCAACATGCTTTTCTACGCTGTCATCGCAAACTTCATGGCAGCAGTTTCCTTGGGCGCAAAGATTTAACAACTCTATGACTTTTAAAGTGTTTTTTTGGTAAAATTCTTTAAAACAATTTATAGACGCTAGTAAAACTTCCCAGCAATTTTTTTTGCGCTAGCTCAAAAACAGCGTCTAAAACGGCTTCTTCAACCCCTTCAGATTGATCTTTATATGCAAAACCATTCAATAAATAAAATATGTTTGAAATTTGTTCATAGCACAGACAGTCCAATTGGCCTCTTCCAGCCAGTTCGCCAAAGGCTTTTGAGATGTTTTGTCTGTTGGATTCGGTTTGATCATCTGCCAAGTTAAACAGCATATTAATTATTTTCGGAAGATTTTTTTCACAGTATTTATCTAAAAGACCTTTGCTTGCGAGTTTTGCGATTGCATTTGCGGCTTCATTTGGAGCGTCTCCTGGAAAAGTATACACACGATCAATTAAAGCGTCGACAACATGTGAAATTTCTTCATCAGAATATTGACTCAGCAAATCTTTCCTGGCAAGCTCGAAAACAAGCAGCGAAACATCATTTGAGTCGATCCGGTCTTCGTCATCTTCAACTAAATAATCGTAATTTTGTGGTAGATCATCTTCATTCATATCCACATTATTGTCATTCATAGCAGTATCATTGTCTTCTATGGTTAAATTTTTTCCTTCAACCGTTGAACCGTTTTCGCATATGTTCAAAGCTTTGCCGTCGATAGCCAATTTTTTGTCGCCGATATATAAACCTTTGCCGCCCGTATTCAAGGGCTTGCTTTCTGTGGTTAAATTTCGGACGTTTATTGTTAAACTCTCGTCATTTTCAGGCCAAGAATCCTCATTTTGGCTCGAATCTTTGTCAAATTTAGGCAAGCTGTCAACAGCCAATCTTTTGTCGCCTATATTCAAGCGATTGCCTTCTATGGTCAAATTTCGGCCGTCCATATCCAAAATTTTGCTGCCCATGGTCAAATTTTTGACGTTTATTGTCAAAACCCTGTTATCTTCAGTCGAATCGGAATCATTTTTATTTGAATCTTTGGCAAATTCAAGCAACAAATTTGTTATTTTTAAAATTTCCTGTTTGGAATATCCTCTCAAAAAATTATCCTGTTCTAAATTGGAAATTGCAATAGCGACGTGCTTTCTAGCGTTGTGATTCCCGGCGCATTTGAAAAGGGCTTTGGCTATTTCGGACATTTTGCTGTCATCAAACTCTTTAAATAAGCCATAGTATGCCATTCGGCCAATTGCAAATGCGACATATTTTTTAGCAGAGTCATTATCACAACATCCAATAAGTGTGTTTTTTACTTTTATCAGTTGATCTTTGGAAAGCGATTTAAAAAGTTCATGATCAAATAGGCCAACAATGGCGTTTGCAAAATATTTTTGAGCATTATAGCTTGTTGCACAACTGATTAATGGGTCAATCACAATAGAAACTTTATCTTTAGGATATTCTTCGAACTGTTCCAAAAAAGCCAGATTTGAAATCGCAAACGCAACGTTAGATTTAGATTCCTCATCCTTCAGGCCAAATTTCAAAATAGCGTCAGTTAGGGTAAAAATTGTTTCTTTGGGTGATTGATTGAGCAGACGGCGATAAGCCAGCTCTCCAACAGCTTTTGCAACATATCGTTCGGCTTCGGGGCTGCAAGAAGCAAGAGATAATGCGGCTATAATTTCTGAAATTTTTTCTTGACCTGCTTCGTCCAGCAGCCCACGACACGTCAATTCCCAAAAAGATTTTGCAACATATACTTTGGCCTCCATGCAATCAGCAGCCCAATATAGCATGTCTATAATTTGCATAACACCCTTTCTGAAATTTTTCCTTTCAGAATCTTTAACAGGGATTGCAATTAAATAGTTGGAGGTTAGATTGTTAAGCGCTATTGCAATATTTTGTTTAAGGGTTTGATCTTCCCGGCAATTTTTCAATGAGCTAACTATTGTTAAAAATTCCCGAGTTGAACATTGCCTAAGATAATTACCGGATGTTAGCTTGCTAAGAGAATCAACAACAAATTTCCTAGCAGATGGCCTATTAGCGCATTTATTTAATATTTTTATCAAATTATATAAACTATTTTCTGTATATCCACTAACCCAGCCGTTTTCAATCATCAAGTTAACAGACCTTGCAAATTCTTGTTTATCGGTTGCTGTATAGGATTTTTTATTCATTGCGAGGAGGACTTGTGACGATATGCTCCTATAGCTGTTGTTATATTTTTTGCGTTTTCTTTTGCGAGTTTTGCTTCGGGTTAGCCGATTAATTCGATTTAACTTTTTCTTTTTTGTTTGATTTTCTGGGGATAAAGCGCTAGATTGTTTTGACTTTTTTTCCGAAATCTCTTTTGAAGCTTTGGCTAAGCCCGGCGTTGTGATGATTGTTGAGGTTGCAATCATTGCTGCGAGCATTTTTTTGATTATTTTTGATTTCATATATAAAATACCGTCCTATTTATAATTTTTTTCATATTCATTAGTTATACTCAAGTATTGTATCATATAAATTAATTTAAATTGTTAATTTTTTGTAAATTTTCAAATATTTTAGTTTGATTTTAATATTTCACTGGCTATTATTAAAATTATTAGAACATTCATTATATATTGCCCTAATTTTTGACATATCCCAAGCTGTTAAATCCCGGAAACATCCGTCATCATTCAGGCGAGAAATAGCTTCTTTAACATATTGTTTGGCTGAGTTGTCAACAACGCATTTTTCCAATATATTTATCACTGAAATTATTTGCTCTTTGGAATATTTTTTAAAAAAGCCGAAATAAGCCAACTCTTTAATTGAACGCGCCGAATTTGTTGCTGAATTTTCATAAACATTCGAAAATTGTTTAAATTTTTCTTTTAGGTTTAAAACTTCTTCTTCCGAGTCTTCGTTTAGCAGACTCATTGAAAGCAACATTTTTAGAGAAAATGAATCGGCCATTTTAGCGTCTGGATCATTTGAAAGTTTGGTCAAAAGATATTTCAGTTTTAAAATTTCATCTTTTTCATAGTTTTGCAAAAGATTTTCATTAGCTAAATTTCCGATGGCATACGCAACGCTTTGTTTGATATTATTATTTTGATGTGAATAATTTTTTAATGTGTTTTTGAGGTTGGACTGCGAAGGTTTCTCAAAAAAATTAAAAAATGTGTCTGTTATTTTTAAAACCTGGGATTTTTCAAAGTCTTTTAGAAGTCCTTTAGAAGTTAAATTTGCGATTATATCGACAACAGCTTTTTTATATTCATCACAATCCGAACATTTAAGCAGCATGTCAACAATTTTTGAAATGAATTCTTTTGGACAGTTTTTAAGCCAATCTTTAACAGCAAATTTTCCGATTATTTTAATGAATTCTTGTTTATCTGACAAATCATCAAAACATCTAATAAATATATCGATAATTTTAAAAAAATCATCTTGTGAGAAAAATTTAACATAATCCTTTTCAAACAAATCTTCAATTATTTCATGAAAATATTTTCCATTTGCGTCGTTTTGAGAACATTTAAACAAAATTTTTATCAATTTTGATATTGACTTTTTCGAATTTTCGCCGATCAAATTTTTTGCCATGATGTTTTTAACCAAGGTCAAAACAGCGCCGCTGCAGGTCTTGTCGCTTGAACATTTATGAATCATGTCTAAAATTTTAAAAACATGTTCTTGATCAGTTATCAGATTTTTAGAAATTAAATTAAAAATTGCGTCTAAAATATTATAACTTGCATCACTAAAATTCGAGCATGTGGATAAAATTTCTAAAGTTTTTGAAATTTCATCTTTTGAAAAATCATTTAAAAGTCCATTAAAAGCTAGATTTCGAACGACGCCCGCGATTTGAATTTTAGCGTGGTCTATATTTGAACAGGCGGAAAGAGTGTCTAAAATTTTAAAAATATGTTCTTTGTCATTGATTAAATTTTTTAAAACAAGGTTGAAAATAATGCAAGAAATCCAGTCTTTACAGGCCTCATCATTGGAAAATTTAGATATTAAGTCAACATATCGCATAATTTCTTGGTTTGAATATGTCAAAAAAAAGTCATTAAATGATAATTTCCAAACAATTTCAACAATAATCCTTCCATTATTCTCATTATTCGAATATTCAAATATGGGCTCTAAAATTTTCGAAACCTCTTCTCCACAATATCCGTTTGCCAAACCTTTTTCAGCCAAACTCCCAAAAGCATATATTAAATCGCATTTAAGCGCATCTTCATTTGAAAATTTAAATAGTGTGTTAAGAATTTTATCAATTTCTTGTTTAGAACAACACTTAAAAAGATCATTCTGAGCAAAATATCTGATTGCAGTCAAAATTTCTCGTTTTTCTTCCAATGAACCCACGCAATCCAAACGTTCAAGCAGCAGCGTAACCAGCGGCCGAATTTCTTGTTCAGAATATTCCTTTAGCAATCCGCTGTTTGCCAAATTTATGATAATGCTTGTTTGAAGTTCAACTTTACGGCAAGCAATCGAACATTCGCACACAATTTTGGTTATAGGCAAAATTTCTTGCTTAGAATATCCATAAAATGAGTTATTTTTGGCTAGTTCAGAAATTATTGACAAGGTGTTTGTTTTATCAAATTCATCTTTAGAGGATTTATTATATAGGTCAATTAATTTCAAAACATCTTCTCTGGATCTTTTTCCTAAAATATTAGTTTTTGTCCAGTTGTGTATGTCTTTGGAAGCGAGTATTTTTTCTTTTTCATCAGTCAAAGTTTGATGTGAATAATTATTTATTTGGTTATTTTTATTATAATAATATGGATTTAAACAACACCCTTTTGATAAAATCTCCAAGCTTTTTTGTATGGCGTCGAAAGCTTCATCTTCCATATCATCTGATTTTTGCAAAAATTGAGAAATTAAATTATTAATCATAGGGCTTTCCTTTAAAAAATATTCCCCTGAAAATTTTCCTTCAATTAAATTAAAAATGGCTTTTGTGATATATTTTCGAGCGGATTTATCGGATGAACATCGAGACAGCAAGGACAATATATCAATAAATTGTTTTTTATAGAATCCTTTTATATAATTTTTATTAATTATATTTAAAATTGTTATCGCAATATATTCTTTAGCATTTTCATCGTTTGCGCAATCAGACAACATTTTTACTATTTTTAAGATGTTTTCAACGGAATAGTTTTGTAAAAAATTATTTGAAATTATCCACATAGTTGATTTGGCGACAAATATTTTAGCGCCATCGTCAGATGAACATTTAAATAATGTGTTAAATATTTTTTTAATATTTTCTTGAGAGCATTCAATCAGACAATTTTTTTCGATTAAATTGGAAATCATTGTCGCAACACATTTTTTAGCATCATTTTCAGTTGAGCATCTGTTCAGAATTTCAATTATTGTAAAAATATCACGTTTTTTGAATAAATTCGACATAACGACATATTCAGCAGCCCTAGCAACATATTTTTTAGCTGATGGCTCAGAAGCGCAATAATCTAATGTTTTTAATATTGTATATATTTTTTCTTCATCGCATTTGTTAAAAAAACCTTTTTCCAATAATAAAACAACAAATTGCGAAAAATATTGTTTGCTTTCGTTTTCATCCAAAGACCGTGAAAATATTTCGACTATTTGCCAAATTTCATCCCAAGAACATAAATTTAAAAAATCGCAAGAAGTCAAATTTTTAAAAAATAGGGCAATATGCTTGTGGGCGAGTTTGCTGGTTGAACAAAAATCCAACAATTTTATTATTTCAAAAATTTCACTTTTAGAATATTCTTTAAGCAGGCCGCTTTGAAATAATTTTAAAACGCATTCCGCGACATAGGGTCTGTTGGTTGGATCTTTTGAATATTCATTTAATATGACGAATATTTTCGAAATTTTGTCTTTAGAATATCCTTTAAATAAATTTTTTTCAGCAAAATTCCCAATGGCTGTTATTAAGCCAAATTTAGTATATTTTGATTGTTTGCAACTAAATAACATATCAATTATTTAGAATATGCGACATGATCTCTAGAATTTTCCTCGTTTCGACAATAATCCAATAGATCTAAAATTTTTAAAATTTCATCTTTGGAATATTCTTTAAGCAAATCTTTTAAAGCTAAATTTCCAACGGCCTGAGCAACGCTTAGCCTAGCGCCTTCTTCTTTTGAGCAAAATTTGAGCCTTGTCAAAATTTTTGAAACATCCTCTTTAGAAAATTCTTGACAAGCATCGTTAAAAATCAAATTTCTGATGGCTTGAGCAACGTTTTTTCCAGCTCCGGTTTCTTGCGAACAGTCAGCAAGCAACTGCATAATTTTTTCAATTTCTTCTTTAGAATATTTTTTAAAAGTGTCGAAAAAAGCCAGGTTTTTTAGGGCCAACGCAACATAAATTTTAGACTTTTTTCCAGCCGAACATCTTTGCAGCAAAGACAATATATTTGAAATTTCTTCTTTAGAGAAGTTTTTGAGCAATTTGTTCTGCGCAAAGAAAGCTATGGCTAATCCGAAAGGGGATCCAGAGGCAGGAGCTTCTAAACAGCATTTCAATAAGTCTATAATTCTAAAAATTTCCTCTTTGGAATAATTGTTAAAACAACCTTCCATGGCCATGATGGAAACGGCTCCAGCAACATATTTTTTGGCTTTAGGCTGATTGGAACATTTTGATAAAAGGTTAACAATTTGAAAAAGTCTTCCGCTGGAACATGTTTTGAGCAAATTTTTTTCGGAAAATTGATAAATAGCCTGCGCAATATGTGGCTTTTCTTCATCGTTATTTGAAATTCTAAACAATTGGCCCAATATGTATGGCAGTATTTCGTCTAAGCAATTAGTCAAAACGTTGTGTTGGGCCAAACTCATGACACATTTTGCAACATACTTTTCGTGGTGATTGTTGTTAAAAAGATATTGAATCGCTGTTTTTGACATATGTATAGCTGTTTCTTTTTGACAATTGGCGAGTATATCATTTTCAATCAAATCAAATATAATTTTTGCGACTTGTTTTTTAAAATCACCATTATCATATATTTTAATCAATATATCACATATTTTCGAAATGTCTGATTTTTTATAGTTTTTTAGTTCACCATTTGAAATCAAATTTTCAACGGCGTGCAAAAAATCGTCTTTTTCTTGGTTGCAATATGAGTTTTTATTTAGCAATAAATTTAATTTTGAAGCATCAACGTTAAATTGAAAACATTTAATGGGATTTTGCGGGATATTTTCGAGTTGATTATGAATATTATACTGGTTTATATTATTCTCAACTATGTCTTCTTTTTCTTCCTCAGGCGCTGTGTCTTTTTGTGAATTTGTTTTGGATCGGTCAGTTTTTTTCCCTAAAAATTTGTTTTCAAGGTCGCCTTTTCCCGGAAAAGCGCCAGCAAGCCCGGGTGTTGCCGTCAAAATTGAGGCCAAAATCATAATCGCCAAAATTTTTTTAATAATTTTTATTCGCATAAATATATGCTCTCCCTTTATATTTTTATAAAAACATAAAATCATATATCCAGCTAATTCTAACATATATTTTTAAGCAAAATGTTAACTTTTTGTAAATTTTTTACAAAAAATAAAAAAATCACCACAATATTGCGGTATTTTTTGATAAATAATTGAATATAAACAATCAATGATGAATTTATGGCCGTCAAGAAATTCACCATTTTATAATAAAATATTTTTGAATAAAACGATTATTTATAATAAATTTTGAATAATGCTGAAACTATTCTTAAAGCGCAAGCGTTTCTTCGGCGAGTTCTACCTATCAAGCAGGTTGCTAGAAGTTTTGTTATCTTAAAGATTTCTTTTTTCTCATAAGCTTGAAAAAAACCCAGATGTGTAAGATTTCCAACAGCGCCCGAAACGCAAACCCTGGCGCAAACAGAACGTGAACAATATTTCAGCAAATCTGCAACCTGCTCTTTAGCATCGTCATCATCTGCGCATTCAAGCAGAAGGTCGACAACATTCATAATATTTTGTTTGCTAAAATTTTTAAACTTTTCCTTTTCCGACAAAGCTTTAACAGCCTACGCAACCTCTTCTTTAGATTCATTTGCATGGACACATTGAGCTAAAATAGCCTTTAAGCTTAAAATTTCGTTTTCACCACAATTTTTAAAAAAATCGCAATTTGCTAAATTTTCGATGACTGATGCAATAAGTGTTTCAGATTTGTTGGTGATAAGACATTTATTTAGCATATTTATTATTTTAGTAACTTCGGATTTATCTTGCCCTTTCAAAAAATTTCGAACTGCCAAATTCTTTATGCTGTGCGCAACGTTCAACTTTGCATTGACGTTATCTGCGCATTTATTGAGTATTTCTAGTATATCCAACATTTCACATTGTGTGTATCCACTTAAAAGTTTAGTATAGGCCAAATTTCCAATAGCAATCGCAACATTTCGCTTTGCCCCAGCGTCGCTTGAGCATTTTTCCAAAAGATTTGTTAATTTTAAAATTTGTTCTTTTTTCAAGTCTTTAATCAAATTCCTTGCAGCTAAAATCACAACCGTTCCCGCCAGTTGCTCTTTTGAATCTTTGCTGTCAGAACAATCAACCAGCCAGTCAACAATTTTTGAAATTTCCTCAGAGCAGAAGCTTTTTAGCAAATTTTTAAAAGCAAAATGCTCAATAGCCGAAATGGCCAAACGTTTAGCATATTTGTTTTTGGAACATTGAATCAAAAGGTTGGTTAAATTCAAAATTTTCTCTTTTTCCAAATTCATAAGACAATCTTTTGATGCTAAATTTTCAATGGCATTGGCGATGTATTTTTTTGCATCTTCACTGTTTGCGCACATATTTAGCAGGTCAACTATTTTTAAAATTTCATCTTCTGTGTGACTGCTTAAAGAATAGCTATACACTAGATCTCCGATTGCGCCTGCAATAATTCCTTTGATTTCAAAATTGCTTGCGCATATGGTTAATATATCTGTTATTTTAAAAATTTCTTCTTTTGTTAAACATTTAAAGCATTGTTTGGCTATCAAATTTCCAATTGCGCTGACAACATGTTCTTTTGCAGAATTGTTATTCGAACAAATATATAAAAGGTCGAGTGTTTTTGAAATTTCAATTTTTTCAAAATCTTTAAAATGCCCGTGCGAAGCGAAATTATTAATAATAAGTGCAATGCTTTGTTTGGCGCTTTCAACATTTGAACATTTAAAAAGCATATCAACTATTTTCAAAATTTCTGCTTTTGCATAGGGGACAAAAAAGTCATAATTTGATAATTTTTTGACAATATTTACAAAATCTTCCTTTTGTTCGTTTGTATATAAAGGTTTGCTGAGTGACTCGGGCAGCTTTAAATTTTCGCTTTCCGTTTTTTCCAAAAGATGATTTTTTGGCCGCCCAGCAAAAACGCAAATTTGAAATGTTGTCATGGCGACTGCAATGGCAATTGTGGATGCAAAAAATTTTTTTAGAATTCTTTTTGACATAAAAATATACCCTCTTTTTTAGATTGTGATCAGATTAAATTGTGAATGTGTAATAAAACATAAATTTGAATTTATACAGCGATTCTTTGCGCGACCCAGGCAGTTTACACACTAAACTTGAGCAGCTAATATATTATAACATATTTAACCAAAATATGTAAAGGGAAATTTATATGTTTTTTGCGGTTTAGAAGGTTAAAATTTTCAAAAAATCAAATCAACACAAAAATATATCGGAAAAATAGGAGTTTGTGTTTTAAATGTGGTATATATATTCATAAAAAGTTTATTATGTTTATAAATATTTTTGTTTAATTTTCACAAATTTAAAGTAAAAACTTGACAATTCAATAAATATATGGTAGTATATAAATATATCGATCGATTAAAAAAAATTATATAATGTATTAAATAACTGATTGGGGTTTGTTTTTATGAAATTGTTTAAATTTAAGAAAATTTTGGCAGGTTTAGCTGCAGCAACCATGTTGGCAAGTGTCCCGGCAGCAGTTGGAGCGCTTAATGATTTTAATTTTTCAACGTTGGCTTCGAGTGAATCTTTGGCGCAAGAGTGTTTTGAAAAATATAAAAAGCAATTTGGCAATAACGCAACTAAAACTAGTGCCTTTGAAATTGTTAAACAATATCAGGACAACGCAGATGATTTAATTTTGATTTTTGAAAATCATGAGAAGCGTTTGTGTGTAATGGAAAACAAAGGATATTCTCCCAAGACAGATTTGTCGGTTTTTTCAAAAGGAAATTATGACAACGGCTCGTATGACAGCGAAATAATCATAGAGAGATGTAAAAAACACGCACTATATGACGGATGTTTTAAAAAGTTTGGAAATGAAAGTGATGTCGTTGATATAATTAAAACATATCAAGAAATGTTTGCCATCTGGATTCCTAAACTATTCGCTCACGAAGTTCAAATTCAAAATATAGAGTTAAAGCTCTTGAAAAAGTGAGATCCTGCAACGGATTAGCGAGTGAATTTTTGAAATAAAGAAAAGTGTCCAATGGGGGTCTTTGTCCGGTGATGTTTTAGGGCGTCATCGGGCATTTTTATGATATTATTGATTGGTAAACAAATTACTAATCTCCTTAAAACAAAGGATCTAAAGCTAAAAAAATTAAATCAATGCCACATCTATCTTTTTTATGGGTGGCTTGAAGGATTCTTTTGGTTGAGTAAAGATGCAACACTTCAGTTAGTTGTTGACTGGTGGTGGTAAAATCAGTTCGCATCATTTGAAAAATTTTAACAACTTTGAGGAGAAATTATGGCAAATTTGGAAGGGTTGAGTTTGGCTTTTAATGTATAATAATAATATGTATTCCAAAACGCCTTGAGCATTTTTGAGAAGCTTGAGGCGTTTTTTTCTTTAGATTTAACACACTAATTATATGTGAATGACATTTTTAAAACTTTTCCCAAAATAAAATTTTATTTATGAGTTATGTTCTTTGTGATTTTTTATTTTTGTTTTTAGGATCATCTATAATTTTGAGATCATTTTTATTAAACACTCTCAGTGTTGATTCATATAAATCAACTAATTTAACCGAATATTTCTCAGTGATTATATCTCCATCCACAACAACGCCTTTTCCAACTGGAGTCATGACGGTTGTTCCGGGTTTGGGGGCGCTTTTGTTTAATGTTTTGTAAAGATCATATTCATATTGCAAGCAGCACATTAAACGTTCGCAACATCCTGATATTTTTTTAGAATTCAGGGACAAATTTTGTTCTTTTGCCATTTTTATTGAAATTGGATGAAAATTTTTCAAAAATGTTGAACAGCAAAAGGACTTTCCGCATATTCCAAGGCCGCCCAGCATTTTAGCTTGATCGCGGCTTCCAACCTGCCTAAGCTCAATTCTCATGTGAAATATTGAGGCAAGTTCTTTAACAAGAGCGCGAAAATCGACTCTTTCATTGGCTGTGAAGAAAAAGATCAGTTTATTTTTGTCCAATGTTAAAACTGTATATATCAAATTCATGCTCAAACTGTGTTTTTTTATGGACTTTTTACAAATTTCTGCTGCGCTTTCTTCTGATTTTAAATTTTTTTCATGCTGTTTAATGTCAGCTTCAGACGCGGTTCGCAAAATAAAATATTCTGGATCAACAAGTCCACTTTTGCAGTCAACCATTCGGACTGGAATTTGAACCTTTCCAAGCTCTAAACCGTGAATGGTTTTGCAGATAACATTGTCTCCAACACAATAGGTTTCTTTTCCGCTATCGAAATAGCAAGGTTTATCAAGGCTTCTGAAACGAATCCCAACAACTTTTTTCATATGCACTTCTCCATAACATTTAATAATACAAAGAGTTATATTTTTGCTAAAAAATTTCAGCACAAAGCCTGGAAACAGTTAAATTTTTATTCCCATTTTTGGTTAAAATTTCTCTTGCTTTTTCAAAACATCCAAAAGCTTTAAAAAGTTTTTGGCAAAAATTTTTGCTTGGCGTTTTATTTAGTTTGAGTTCAGAGTCGATTTTCAGCTTGAGCCCGGCCAAAGCGCATTTAAAAACCGCAAAAGCCAGAGGGGCGTCGTCTGCAAGAGGCGCAACCGACTGAACAAAACAAAGCTCATCCCTTTGAAAATATGAATCCAGCAGTTTTTTTGAAATTAAAACTGATTTTTGACCAACTGGGTCTTTAAGGTAAAAAATCGCCTGGCCTATGCTCCCGCCTGAAAGATTTGCTGCTAATTTTAAGGTTTTTTCGTCTTCATTTGGAAATTTTAGTTTAACATTATCAAAGCAGCTTTCGTTCGAAACTGGATAAACGCCGATTGGAGTGCATCGGGAGAGAATGGTTTTCAAAACGCCGGATTTATTGTTTGACAGTAATAAAAATATGACATGCTTTGGCGGCTCTTCAAGGGTTTTTAGCAATGTGTTGGCGGAAGCAGCAAGAAGCGTTTCAACATTATCCAGCAAAAATATTTTGAAAATCCCTTCATTTGGCATGATATACGCGGATTCGATCAATTTGCGCGCATCATCAACGCTAAAACCTTGCTTTCCAGCAGCAGCATCAACCCCTATTTCAAAATAGTCGGGATGGATTTGTGATGCAATTTTTTTGCAACTGGAGCATTTTCCACACGGCTTGTCTTTTTCTTCGCAAAGGATTCCCTGCGCAAACTGGCGGCATATGTATTTTTTTCCAACGCCCTCGTCTCCAAAAAATAAATATGAATGAGAAAATTTTCTGGATTTTATTATATTGTTTAGGGTTGATAACATATTTTCGTTTCCGCAAAATTTCAAAGACATAGCGCTGCTCCAAATTTATTTATATATTTTTAACAACATCAATATATTTTATTTTGTTTTTCACTAGCAATTCAACAATTTCGGACGTTATCAGCTCACCTGCAGCAACTATCGGAACGCCAGGAGGGCAAATCCACTGACATTTTGAAGCGATCCGCCCGGCTGATTTTTTGATTTCAACTCGTTCAGATTTGCTCCAAAATGCCTGTTTTAAGCTGATTTTAACTTTTGGCTTGGGAAAATGCGCACCCTCAATATGGCTGTTATTTAAATTAATTTGGATTTTTTTGAGACAATTTTCAATCCGATTCCAATCGGCTTCGCTCAAAAATGGCGACAAAACCATTGTTAGATATCTCAAGCCAACATATTCAGGTTCTATTTTGTGAGACCGCAGCAGATTTGCGACACCTTCAGCTCCATTTTTTATGTTTTGGGCGTCAATTGTCAGCTTGCTGCAGTCGGTTTTTAAAATGTTTATATTCAAATTTTTAACAACGTTGTCTTTTTTTTGCTGCAGTTTTTGAAATTTAAGTTTTGCTTCTGATTTTAGCCAATCAACACACAGCGCAATTGAGTTCATTATCATGTATGACGGGCTTGTTGAGCCGAAAATAGACATAATGTGTTTCGCTTCATGCTTGTCAATCAAACCAGGTCTAAAATGCAAAACGGCGGCGCCAGTCAGAGTTGGCAGGGTTTTGTGGAAGCTGTCGCAGCAAATATCCGCGCCCAGAGAGATTGGATGCATATCTTGAGCTGTGAACTTCAAATGGGCTCCATGCGCATTATCAACCATTAAGATTGCGTTGTATTTTTTACAAATTTGAGAAATTTTCGAAATATTCACATTAATTCCACAATAGTTCGGCGAAGTTATATACACAACTGACGGCTCACAGATTGAAATTAGAGCGTTTTCAAGCTCTTTGGCAAGCTGATTTTTGCAAGGAAAGTCTAAAAAACTCGAGCCAATCCAAACGGGGTTGATTCCAAGCAGGGCGCAGGCGTTGTAGAATGATATGTGTGATGAACGCATAGCGATGAATTTTTTGCCGCGAAATAAGGCGAGCATGGTTTGTATACATAAAGTTGATCCTCCAGCAGATATCACAGATTGCGCTTGATATAGCTTGGAAATCTGATCTTCCAGGTCCTTAATGATTCCGCTTGAGTGATATAGCGAATCTGAGCCCGAGATTTCAGTGATATCATCCAGAGGGGAGAGGTTGTTGATGAAGCGACAGCGTCCTTGGTGGCCGGGAGTATGCAGTCGTAAAAAATCGTCAGAACTATATTTTTTTATAAATGCGCTAAAATTATTGACTTTTTTCACATTTCCTCCGGTGCACTGATTTTCAAAATCGACAGCGCATTTTTTAAGGTTATTTTAACCGCCAAACAAAGGCCAAGTCTCGCCTCAAGCAGCTCTTCCTCGCTTCCAAAAACCTTGCATTTTCCATAGAATTTGTGAAAAAGCGTTGCAACGTCGATGATGAATTTGGTCAACCGAGATGGATTACTTGAAACGACAGAGGCGATGATTTCATCGGGAAATTTGGAAATTGCTTTGACCAGTTCCGTTTCTTCTCGCTCGGCCAGAAGGAGATAGTTTGAATCAAGCGAGGGTTTCTTGCCGATTTTTTCGAGATTTTTTAATATTTTGCAGATTCTTGCATGGGCATATTGGACATAGTATACAGGGTTTTTGGAGGACTGTTCAACAGCAAGATCCAAATCAAAGTCAAAATGCGAATTAACTTCGCGCATATTGAAAAAAAACCTCGCAGCATCAATCGGAATTTCATCCAGCAAAGACTTTAAAGTGATGGATTTTCCGGAGCGCTTGCTGAGTTTAACCGTTTGCCCGTCTCGAACCAACCGAACCATCTGCATCAATATAATGTTAAGCCGCTTTGGATCAACCTCCAAAATTTCCAGAGCGGCTTTGAGCCTTCCAACATGCCCGTGATGGTCTGCTCCCCAAATGTTGATTGCTTTTTGAAATTTGCGGTCAACCAATTTGTCATAGTGATATGCGATGTCTGCGGCGAAATATGTTGGAATTTTGTTTTCCCGAACTAAAACTTCGTCTTTGTCTTTTTTGAATTTAGTTAAATTTAGCCAAACAGCTCCGTCTTTTTCATATACATATCCTCTATTTTTAAACATATCAACTATTTTCAGCACTTTGCCGTTTTTATATAACTTGCTCTCTAAAAACCAACTGTCGTAATCTATTCTATATTTCAGCAGGTCATTTTTGAGGGCTTTAACATTTAGCGGAAGGGCATATTCAACCAGAGCCTGGGCTCGCTCTTTTTCCGAAACGCCAACATATTTGTCTTTGTGAATCGCGGCGAAAGACTGGGCTGCTTGGATGATATCCTCGCCTTGATAGCAGTCCTCGGGCAGGGGGATTTCGCCATCTTTTGAATATAGCTGCATGTATCGTATGGACAGGCTTTTTTTGAACTTTTCGATTTGATTTCCCGCGTCATTGACGTAAAATTCACGCGTGACATCATAGCCCGCCCAGGACAAAAGCTCCGCCAAACAATCTCCAACAGCTCCTCCACGCGCATTTCCAATATGCATCGGGCCGGTTGGGTTGGCGGAAACAAATTCAACCAAAACTTTTTCCCCGCCCCCAAAGGCCGACCTGCCATAGTTTTCTTTTTCGCTCAAAACTGAAACAATTGCGTCTTTAAACCAAGCATTGCCCAGGAAAAAATTTATAAACCCGGGTCGCGCAACTTCGCATTTTTGAAAATATGTCCCATCCAGCGAAAGATTATCGACAATTTTTTGGGCCAAAAGCATTGGAGATTGCCTAAAAATCCTTGCTCCAACCATTGCGAT
>CADBXQ010000015.1:910-23143 GCA_902798675.1 Oscillospiraceae bacterium | reverse complement strand
CAAAGTCGCTATGGTTAAAGTTCAAAACCGCCTTGAGCGCGAAAATTTGGACGCCAATTTGATTTTGCAGGTTCATGACGAGCTCCTGATTGAAGCAAGCGAAAAAGACGCCGAAAAAGCGGCCAGGATTTTAAAAGAAGAAATGGAAAACGCAGTCAAAATGTCTGTTCCGCTGGTTGTTGAAATAGGAATTGGAAAGTCTTGGTTTGAGGCTAAAAGATAGGCTCGCGCAAAAAAAGGAGGCGCCATGGAAATTTTCAAATTAAACGATGATCTGGCCCCGCAAGCATTAAAAATATACAAAAATTGTTTAAACCAGTCAAATTTTTCCGAAAACTCACTAAAAATAACAAACTCATATCCACATAATCACATATATCTCGCTCAAATCGGCCAGGCTGTTTGCGGCCTGATAGACTATTCAATTCTTTTGGATCAGGCCTTTGTCAACAACATAGCTACGGTTGCTCAATATCGAAATTCCGGCGTCGCTTCAAAATTGATGGAAAGCATGATCACAAAGTGCAAAAATTTAAAAATTAAATCAATTTCTTTGGAGGCCCGGATTTCAAATCAAGCTGCAATCAATCTATATAAAAAATTCGGATTTTCAAAAATATCCAAGAGAAAACGAATATATTCAGACCCGGTTGAGGACGGCTGGGTCATGACGCTTGAGATGAAATATCGCCAATAAAAGCCCAAAATTTCTTCCATATTTTACATATTTTAAATCTATTAGACATTTTTTGACCCCAGACGCTGTTGACAAATTTCGATTTTTTTCATAAATTGTTTTTGGGGTGAGTTTAATGAAAGTTTTTGCAATAGAAACATCGTGTGATGAAACAGCAGCAGCAGTCGTTGAAAACGGGCGAAAAATCATATCTTCAACTGTTGCAACTCAAATTCAAGAACATTGTCTGTATGGAGGAGTTGTTCCGGAAATCGCTTCCAGGCGCCACTGCGAGTCCATCAGCCAGGTTGGAAAAATCTGTCTTAAAAAAGCAAATCTCGATTTTTCAGAAATTGACGCGGTCGCAGTCACTTTTGCGCCAGGGCTCATTGGGTCTTTGCTGGTTGGGGTGAGCTATGCTAAAGGCCTCAGTTTTGCCCTGAAAAAGCCGCTTATCGCTGTCCACCATCTTCGTTCACACATAGCATCGGCCTATCTTTCAAATCAAAATTTAAAGCCGCCGTTTCTCGCGCTAATAATCTCAGGGGGCCATTCGCATATCGTTTATGTTAAAGATTATTGCAGGTTTAAGGTTGTTGGCAGGACAAGAGACGACGCTGCTGGGGAGGCGTTTGACAAGGTTGCTCGAGCTTTGGGATATCCATATCCTGGGGGAGTTCAAGTTGATTTAGCCGCAAAATCCGGAAACAAAAATGCATATGAACCCTTTGTTAGCAATGCAAACTATGGCCATCTCATAACTTCGATTATTCCGATAAAAGTTGATGAGGTTAATGTTGCATTTGTTTTTGCTGAAGTTCTGGTTGAGGATTATGAAAAAGATGTTTCCAGCTTCATTTTGTGGACGATTTTTGTTTCTTTGATAATAGTTGTTGCGTTGGTTTTAATAGCTGTGGCGGTTATTTCTCGGCGTTTTGTCAAGCCTATTTTGTCTATTTCTGCTGAGGTTAGAAAATTTGTTTCCGACAACACTAAAGTCTCCGAAGAGCTAAAAAATATAAAAACGGGCGATGAAATTGAGCTGCTTGCAAAAAGCGTATTACAAATGGAAATCGACACCGAAAAATATATTGAAAATTTAGTAAATGTCACCGCGGAAGAAGAACGCATAAAATCCGAGCTTGGGGTTGCAACCCACATTCAAGCAGACATGCTTCCTTCCATATTCCCACCATTTCCAAACCGAAACGAGTTTTCCTTGACTGCAAGCATGTCACCAGCAAAGGAGGTTGGAGGAGATTTTTATGACTTCTTCTTTGTTGACAATAATCATTTAGGGCTTGTCATGGCGGATGTTTCGGGGAAAGGTGTCCCTGCGGCGCTTTTTATGGTCATAGCTAAAACTTTAATTAAAGATAAGGCGATTTTAGACGGCTCCGAAGGCAACTACAGCACGGCTGAAGTTTTGAAATATGTTAATGAACAGCTTTGTAACAATAACAGAGAAGGATTTTTTGTGACTGTTTGGTTTGCGATATTTGATCTGGCAACAGGAGAGGGAATCGAGTCTAACGCAGGCCATGAATATCCAGCGATTTGCCGAAATGGCGAAAAATATGAACTCATCAAAAGCAAACATTCTCCAGCGGTTGCGACAATGGAGTGGACAAACTTTAGAGAGAATGGTTTTAAGCTCAATCCAGGCGACTCTTTATATGTCTACACCGATGGAGTGACTGAAGCAACAAATTCTGAAGGGGAATTGTTTGGTGAAAAGGGGCTGATTGAATCTTTAAATAGAGACACATCTGCTTCAACGACGGAAACTTTGGCAATTGTCAGAAAAGATGTTGACAAATTTGTTGATGGCGCTCCCCAATTTGACGACATCACTATGCTTTGTTTTAAATATTATGGCAAGGGGGGCCCGCGCATTGAAAGAGATAATCTTGAAGGCTCAAGTTGATAATTTATACAAAGTTCTTGATTTTGTTGAAGAAGAGCTAGACCTCAGAAATTGCAAAAACAAGGCTAAGTCTCAAGTTTTGGTTGCGGTTGAAGAAATTTTTGTAAATATTGCAAGTTATGCCTATGAAGGGGGTGATGGCGAGGTTAAAATTAGGGTGTCTTTTGCGGCTGAGTCAAATGTTGTTTCCATAGTTTTCATAGACAGCGGGATCAAGTATAATCCAATTGAAAAGGAGGATCCAAACATTAAACTATCAGCTGACAAGAGGCCTATTGGTGGACTGGGAATATATATAGCAAAAAAATTTTTCGATGAACTAATTTATGACTATAAAAGTGGTAAAAATATTCTTACCATGAAAAAGAAAATGTGAATTATTTAGGGGGTTGTAGAAATGGCAGAAAGTGTTTTTAGAAAAAAGAGTATGGACAGGGTTTCTTCGCCAGAACAGCTTAATGACTATATAAAAGTCTCAAATCCAGCAGTTTGGATGGTTATATCTGCTGTTGTCATTTTGCTGATTGGAATTTGCGTCTGGGGAGTTTTTGGAAAACTCGACACAGTGATTAAAGGCGGAGGATACTGCAAAGATGGAACTGTTCATTGTTATCTTCAGGAAAAAGACCTAGCAAGATTAACTCAAGACACCAAAATCACCATTGAAGGCAAAGAATATCCCATAGCATCTGTTGCTAAAATGCCAATAGAAATTGACGAAGAAGAATATGAAACTAATGAAACCGAGCCACATCTTTACGCGATGCACAAAAGCGGATTGGAAGAAGACGATTGGGCCTGCGATGTTTTGGTTAATGCTCCGCTTGAGGATGGTGTATATGACACAAGCATAACAGTTGAGAGCGTTTCCCCAATGTCCTTCATTTTAAAATGAGCAAAGGAGTGATTATCGTTGAGTAGCGTTAAGAGTTTAAAAAAACCCGTTCAGCACGGCAAAGCTAAGGTCCCTGTTGTTATGCAGATGGAAGCTTTGGAGTGCGGAGCGGCGTCTCTAACCATGATACTTGCATACTATGGCAAATGGATTCCGCTGGAGCAGGTTAGGGTTGATTGTGGAGTTTCTCGTGACGGTTCTAATGCGAAAAATATTATGACGGCTGCCAGAAACTATGGGCTGAGCGCGAAAGGCTTTCGCTATGAACCAGAAGATTTGAAGAAAAGAGGCAAATTTCCCTGCATAATCCACTGGAACTTTAATCACTTTGTTGTTTTGGATGGATTTAAGGGAGACACGGCATATCTTAACGACCCTGCAAGAGGGACTGTTAAAGTGCCAATGAAAGAGTTTGACGAAAGCTTCACGGGAATATGCTTGATGTTTGAGCCAACTGAGAGCTTTGAGCCTGGCGGAAAGCCAAAGAGCATTTTTGAATTCGCAGTTAAACAATTGAAAGGAACTGGAACTGCAATTGCTTTCGTTATTTTAACAACGGTTATAGGCTCTCTGATGGGAATCATCAATCCTGGCTTTAACAGGATATTTTTGGATCGACTTCTGACAAAGCAAAATCCAGACTGGCTTGTTCCGTTCTTGTTTGCGCTGTCGGGCTTTGCAGTCATAAAACTGGTCGTTGAATGGATCCGCGCGATATATTCAATGCGAATAAACGGCAAATTATCTGCAGTCGGAAGCACATCATTTATTTGGAAGGTTTTGCGCATGCCTATGGAATTCTTCTCGCAGAGGATGGCGGGAGACATTCAAATGCGCCAGCAGTCCAACGCTTCAATAGCAGAAAAACTCATAGTCACCCTTGTTCCAATAACAATAAACACGGTGATGATGGTGTTTTATTTGGTTGTCATGATTAGATATAGCATTTTATTAACTCTGGTTGGAATATCTTCAGTCGTCATCAACATATTCCTTTCAAACATAATTTCCAAAAAGCGAATCAACATAACAAGAATTCAAATGAGAGATTCAGGAAAGCTTGCCGGAACGACGGTTGCTGGAATTGAAATGATTGAAACAATTAAAGCAAGCGGAGCTGAAAACGGATTTTTCACTAAATGGTCTGGCTATCAGGCAAGCGTCAACACTCAAACTGTCAGATATAGCAAAATCGACCAATACCTGGGAATGCTCCCAACGTTGTTTTCAACTTTAAGTTCAAGTGCTGTTGTGATTTTGGGCGCATATCTGGTCATTCAAGGGGAATTCACGGTTGGTATGGTCATGATGTTCCAAGGATTTTTAGGCTCTTTTAATGCCCCCATGACGCAGCTTATATCTGCTGCCCAGACAATGCAGGAAATGCGAACGGAAATGGAGCGAATTGAAGACGTTATGCAGTATCCTACCGATGTCCTTTTAGACCAAGAGCGCGAACTAGACGCAAGCAAAGAATATGATAAATTATCCGGAAATATTCAGCTCAAAAACGTGACATTTGGCTATTCAAGGCTTGCCCAGCCTCTTGTTAAGGACTTTAACCTGAATTTGAAGCCCGGAGACAGGGTTGCGTTTGTTGGAACTTCTGGCTGCGGAAAATCGACGCTTTCAAAATTGATTTCAGGGTTATATCAGCCTTGGAGCGGAGAAATACTTTTTGACGGAAAGCCAATCAAAGACATTGAGAGGACGGTTTTTGCGGGCTCTTTGTCGGTTGTTGACCAAGACATTATCATGTTTGAAGACACAATTGCACACAACATAAAGATGTGGGACGATTCAATTGAAGATTTTGAAATGATAATGGCCGCTCGTGATGCCCAGATTCATGCTGACATTATGCATCGTGACGGAGGATATAATCACAAAATTATTGAAGGCGGAAAAGACTTTTCTGGAGGACAAAGGCAGCGTATGGAAATTGCCAGAGTTTTGGCCCAGGACCCAACCATAATAATCCTCGACGAAGCGACTTCTGCTCTTGACGCAAGAACAGAATATGAGGTTGTTAAGGCAATAAAAGAAAGAGGTATAACCTGCATAGTTGTCGCACACCGTCTTTCAACCATTCGTGATTGTGATGAAATAATTGTTATGGACAGAGGGAATGTTATTGAAAGAGGAACTCATGAAGAGTTATATGCTAATGGTGGATATTACACACAGCTAGTATCTAGTGAATAAAGGGGGATATGAGATGAGTTGGTTTGATGAACAGATTAAACAGCGTAAACGTGTCGATGATGCTGTGTTTGCTGATGCTTTCGTCAATATCGCCGGATCTGTTATGGGCCGAAAAGTTCAAACAGCGCTTAGCGATAATATGCAGGTGACTAAAGACGCGGTTGATGAAATACTAAAGTATTATCATATTAAAATTCAGGATGTTCCGGATGAAATACAAAATGTTGATGAACAAATTGAGTTTTTGCTCAGGCCCCATGGAATCATGAGAAGGACTGTTAAATTGGTCAAAGGATGGCATAAGGACGCAATAGGAGCGATGATTGCTTTAAGAAAGAGCGATGGCCACATAGTTGCTCTGATTCCAAGCGGAATAACTGGCTATAGCTTTATTGACCCAGACACCGGGAAAAAACACAGAGTTACTGGGCGTGTTGAAGAGCTTTTTGAAGAAGAAGCCATGGTTTTTTATAAACCTTTCCCTCTGAAAAAATTGGGGCTTAAGGATCTTTTTCAATATATGGTTCAGTCGCTTTCAACGGCGGATTTTGCCCTCATGGCGGGTTGTGCGTTGGTTGTGACGCTGATTGGAACGTTAACTCCTAAAGTTAACAACATTATCTTTTCATATGTTATCGAGAATCACAGTATGCAGCTTTTGGCCGCTGTCACGGTATTTTTGGCTGCAGTCATCTTGAGCAGTCACATGTTGTCGATAATTAATGGAGTTATAAACACGCGAATAATAACAAAAATGAATATAACCGTTCAGGTTGCGACGATGATGAGGGTTTTGTCTTTGCCGGCTAACTTTTTTTTTTTTTTTTTCGCAGGTGAACTTTCTTCAAGAACCCAAACAATAAACGAGCTTTGTAAAATGCTGATAACAAATGTTTTGCAGGCTGGAATAAATGCGTTGTTTTCACTCGTTTATATTACTCAGATTTTTGCATATGCGCCCGCACTTGTTATTCCCTCGCTTTTGATTATCATCTCAACTGTTGCCATTGGAGCTGCGGCGGCTTTGCTTCAAATGAAGATTTTAGTAAAACAAATGACGATTTCTTCAGAAGCCCACGGAATGACATATGCTTTAATATCTGGAATTCAAAAGATCAGGCTTTCTGGAGCTGAAAAGAGAGCATTTTCTCGCTGGGCCGATAAATATTCAAAACAGGCACAGCTTGCGTATAACCCTCCTGTTTTCATAAAAGTCCACTCTGTTATCACAACGGCAATTGGTCTGATTGGAAGCATTGTTCTGTACTATTTCGCAGTCACAAGCAATGTATCTGTTGCGGACTACTATGCATTCACCACAGCTTATGGAATGGTCTCTGGAGCTTTTGGCACAATGGCAGGGGTTGCGCTGGATATTGCTAAAATACGGCCAATTATGGAGATGGTTAAGCCGATTCTTGAAGCTCTTCCCGAAGTTTCTCAGGGAAAGAAAGTTTTAACAAGAATCTCTGGCGGAATAGAAATAAATAACGTGACATTTGGTTATGATGAGAGCATGCCTCCAATTTTGGACGATGTTTCGCTAAAAATTAGGCCTGGTCAATATGTCGCCATAACCGGAAAAACAGGTTGCGGAAAATCAACCCTAATGAGGCTGATTTTGGGATTTGAAACTCCGAAAAAAGGATCGGTCTATTTTGATGGAAAGGATCTCCAAACGATAGATTTGCGGTCTTTGAGGCGAAAAATCGGCGTTGTTATGCAAAATGGAAAATTGTTTCAGGGAGATGTGTTTTCAAATATTACCATTTCGGCGCCACAGTTAACGATGGATGACGCGTGGGAAGCAGCTGAAATGGCTGGAATGGCGGATGATATTCGTCACATGCCCATGGGAATGAACACAATTGTTTCAGAAGGCGGCGGAGGAATTTCCGGAGGACAGCGTCAGAGGTTGATGATCGCGAGGGCGATTGCTCCAAGGCCGAAGGTTTTGATGTTTGATGAGGCAACGTCTGCGCTTGACAATTTAACTCAAAAGAAGGTTTCAGAGTCTCTGGATGGCCTAAAATGCACAAGGCTTGTCATTGCCCACAGATTGTCAACAATCAAGCAGTGTGACAGAATAATCGTTCTGGATAAAGGAAAAATCATTGAAGACGGAACCTATGATGAGCTGATTGCAAAAAATGGTTTCTTTGCTGAACTGGTTGAACGACAAAGGCTTAACAAAGGCGATTCGAACGAATCTGAACAAGAGGGTTGATTTGATCTTTTGAACCGATAAGGCGTTTTTATGGGAAAAAAGTAAATATTTATATTGCAAGCATGAAGGGAGCAGTTGATGTACTACCGTGTGAAAGACAATTTTTTACTCAGGGGATGGAAGCTGCTCCCGTTTGCCTTATATGACTCGGATTCACATAAAACTCACTTTTTTGACCAAAAGACGTTTTTGGTGATCCTTAAGTGTGGTGGAGAGCGAGACTTTGAAGCTCAAAAGTTGCCGCCTGAAGACCAGCATAGGCTTGAAGGGCTTTTAAAGCGGGGAATTGTTGAAAAAATGGCCAGGCCCCGAAGATTGAATAAAAAGCAAGAATATAAATTTTTCCCTTCGAGATATATGGCTCAAGCTCAATGGTCGATAACATGCCGATGTAACTACAAATGTAGACATTGTTTTATGTCTGCCCCGGAGGCAAAATTTGGCGAACTTTGTTTGGATGAAATAAAAAAGATAGTGAATGAGCTGAAAAAATGTGGGATATATAACATTTCTTTGACTGGAGGAGAGCCGCTTGTTCGGAATGACTTTTTTGAAATTGTTGATGAACTCTCCAAAGCAGACATAAATATTTTATCAATTTACACTAATGGCCGCTTGATAACTGCTGATTTGTTGGAAAAAATTAGGTCAAAAAATCTTCGCCCTAAAATCCACATGAGCTATGATGGAAAAGGCTTTCATGACTGGATCAGAGGGGTTGAGGGAGCTCAAGAAGCTGTGATAAATGCGTTTAAAATATGCCAAAAAATGGACTTTGAGACGACGGCGCAGATGTGTATTCATAAAAAAAATAAAGATGCGTTTTGTGAAACAATGCTGGAATTGGCTAAACTAGGCTGCAAACGGTTGAAGGTGAGTCCTGCTGTTGCTTTGGGAAATTGGTCTAAATTTTCTTCAGAATATGCCTTGTCGACAAAGCAAGTGTATGACTGCTATCTTGAATATGTCAGGCAATTTTTTGAAAATAAAATGCCAATATCACTGATGCTTGATGGATGCTTTTTGTGTGAAAAAAATTCTGTTAAATATTCAATCCCATATACAAAGCACAGTAATAAAGTTGATGATCTTCAAAGATCAGTTTGTGGGCATGCTAGAAATTCTCTATATATCAGTCCAAGCGGAGATGTTTTGCCGTGTGTTGTCCTTGCAAACACCACTTTTAAGAATAAATTCGCCAAAATTCCAAATACTAAATTAGAAGAAATTTTGAATGATTCATATTATATGAAGGTTATAGACTATAGGCTTAAGGATTATTTTGAACGCAACTCAGAGTGTGCTAATTGCAAACACAGGCTTGCTTGTGGTGGCGGATGTCGGGGGCTTGCTGTTGCAAATGGCGGATCGGATTATTTTTCAAAAGATCTGGCTGCGTGCTTTTTCTTCAAAAATCGCTATCATGAAAAGGTCAAAAGCGTGGCCGAAGCCGCGATAAAAAAATTAAACATTTAGAAAATTAATGATATATTAAAAAATATATTTATAAAGCAAAAAATATACCGGGAGGTCGATTACTATGTCGGTTGAAAATGCTAAAAAATTTTTTGAAGATTTAAATTCAGATTCAAAACTTCAAGATGAATTAGAAAATATAATCCAAAAAAACAACAATTTAAGCGATGAGCAAAGGAAAAATGAAGTCGCAAGTTTTGCAAAAGCCAAGGGGTATGATTTTTCGCCCGATGATTTAGAGGGCCTTGAAATGTCAATTTTTGATTTTAGCAGCGATGAACTGTCGCATGTTGCGGAACCTGATGAAACTGAAGACAATTGCGTTATTTTAATGTAGTTTCAGCAACTTGTCTCCTTTGCCTGGGTATAGCATAAATATGAAATGAAAATTATTAATTTAACATTAAATGGCATCAAAAACATTCGGTATGTGTTTTTATTAGCAAGTGGTTATGATATTGAAAAATATACACCCAACTACTTGCTGATGGAGACATATACATGACAAAATTTGACCGGTCATTTGTCTGGCTTATGTTTCCGAAAATTTTATTAAATTATTCAGCTTATCTCAAATTAAGGAGGAGATTACAATGTCAAAAGAAAATGCTATTGAATTTTTTAAACTATCGATTGAAAATCCTGAATTGTTTGATGAAGCAAAAAAACATACGGATGCAAAGAATTTTTACGAAGCTTTAAGCAAACTTGCAAAAGAAAAAGATTTGGAATGCAGCGCTGAGGAACTTAAGGAAGCTGAGGGTATGCTATCCAAATTAAGTTCAAGTGAACTCAGTGAAGATGATCTCGACTCTGTTGCTGGCGGTGCCTGGTATTCATTCGCTACAGATGCATATAACTGGTGTAAAAAGCAATATGACAAGTACGGCGACAGAGTAAAGGAAACATTTAACGCAGCAAAAGATGCCTGGAACAGCTCTGGAAAGACGAAATAACAAATCATAAAAATTTTAACATTTCATTTTAAATTACTGCGGAGGAGGAAAAACGCATGTAACTGTCGATAACATTTTAAATACATAGCCATATGTTTAAAAATATTATTTGGCTTAACTTGCTTTTTCTCCCTCCTTGGATTTATTTTAAAAAAAACACACACATTACATATGGTGCTTTCCTTTATGGCTTGGAGGTTATTTGGGCTTATTTATATAAAACGATTTGCAAGTCATAGAGGAGAGCACCCCCCAATAATCGGCATAATTTGACTTCTTTGCCGCGTGTTTAGTGTAAGTGTATGTATTGTGTGTGTGCTTCTCCAAATTAGGTTATATATATAATTTAGTTTGATTAGGAGGAGTTTATATTGTCAAAAAGGAATCCAGAGATTTTGAAAGAATGCGAAAAATATGATAAAGGCCAGAGTGATATTTACGAAGTTTATAGTGAACTGGCAAAGGCTAAAGGCCTTGATTGCACAGCTTGCGAATTGAAGGATGTTGAAAAACCATCTGAAAACATGAGCGATGATGATCTGGCGGCGGTTTCTGGCGGCGCTTCAGTTGAACAGGGAATAATGGCCGGGCTTTCAGCATTGTCTGCATTTGGCGGCGCTATCATGAATTCCAGGGGCAAAGACGGTAAAATAAACTGGAAAGACCCCAATCTTTATATTAGCGGCGGCATGGCAGCCCTTGGCGCCGGAGTTGGAGCTTGGATGAACTATGGCAATAACGGCGCAAATGCAAACGCAAATGCAAACGGAAATGGCGCTCAAAAATAAAGCTAGATGTTAAATGAAATTCTATCTGATTTGTTTTCAGTTTATTGATGTTTATCACTGTGTTTTCTTTTAAACGAGCTTAAAAACACATTATTAAATACAAGTGGCTCAAAGTGGCTTTTTGGCAGGGGGATCTTGAAAAATTTCTCAGGGCGGGTTTTATTTAAAATTGAGGATGCTGGAAGCCATTAGTCAAAATTAATGTTTTAGATTAGGATTATTTTAAAGGAGGTGAATCAATATGTCTAAAAAGAGTTTGCAAAAATTTATCAATGACTCGCAAAAGGATAAAAAACTAAAAAACATATCTGAAGAATCTCGCAAAAAATTTGCTTCCAAGGAAGAAAGATTCGGCTATGTTGTTGAAGAAGCAAAAAAATTTGGCTATGATTTCACAGTAGACGATATGCTCAACGAGATGGAAGAAAATCTTTGTTATGGATTTTCAGATGATGAACTTTCAAATGTTTCGGGGGGAGGCGTCGGAGGCTTTTTATCATCTTCAGCAAACCAAGAGCGGAAGGAAACTAAAAGCTTTTTTCTTGGTATTACGGGCAAAAACCAATAATATTGTTGTTGCGATAAAGTGAAGGGCTTTATAAACACCCTGAAGCTTTGCTGATTTTTGTTTAAATTTTAGGCAGATTGATCGATTTAGGTTGATTCTTTGAGCTAAAGAAAATGTGCGATAAAAAGTCAAGCTAACTTTAAAAAAAATCGTTAATCCGAAATCGAATAAATTAGTACATAGCTTGTTTAGCAGCTTATAAAGAAATGTTGTTTTGTCAAAAGGGCGCCAAACAAGCTAATGTTTTAAATTTATTTATTTATTGATTGAGGAGACGATTTATTATGTCAAGAGAAGATTTGAAAAAATTTGTTAAAGACTCCGCCGAGGACAAAAAACTCCAGGAAATTTTGGAAAAAGGAGGAAATATGAACAATTCCTCCAAAGACCAAATTGAATATGTTGTTCGGGAAGCAAAATCTCATGGATATGACTTTACTGTTGATGAGTTTGTGGAGTTGTTTAAAAAATCAGATTCAAAATCAGGCGAAATTATGGACGATGAACTTTCGGATGTTGCGGGCGGAACAGGGCCAATATATGATTTTTGCATAAAAGTTAAAAGAGGCCTTGAAGATCTCATTGAAGGCCCTCCATCCTTCACCAAAAAAGCTAAGCGTAAACTACATGATGTTCAGAATAATTTGAATTTAGATAACAAATGGTATAGAAAAATCTAAATTGTTTTTGGTCTAGCCTAATTGCTGCAAGAGGAAAAATTTCAAAATAATTTCTTCTTGCAGCTCGGGCAGGCTTGTTGCGCTAGCATTTTGCAGGTCTATTGAAGGAGGTGGTTTGTATGTGAAAAGAAAGGTTTGACTGCTACAAATTTTTCAACAGCTATAGCTTGAGTTTCAAAGTCAAAATAAAAAATCTACATATCTCTTTCAGTTAATTTTTCGTAATATATACAAAATTAAATTTAACTGGACGAGTTGATGTTTCAAATTGGTTGGCTAAGGGGGGGACAGCCCACATTAAAAATAAATTAAATTTTTGGATTAGGTTAGGTCTTTATTTTGTGATATACCAAAGCTTAAAATTATTTTAATATTTCTGTTAATTTTTTATCAATTATTTAGGAGGTAATTACTATGTCTAAGAAAAATTCCAACAACTCTATCGAAAATGATTTAAATAAAGTTTCAGGAGGAAAAAACATTTTTAAAAAAATGAGCAACAAATTCAAGGGCTGGTTTAGCAAAAAGGATAAAGCCTGCGATGAAATAGAAAACATGCCAAAGACTCCTCTTGTGCCTGATGAGGCCGAAGATTAGTTTGTTTTTTAATATACTCACAGTATAATTATTGACAATAAGTTTAGCCAATGTTATGTTAACGTTTGGTTGAAAATAGTTTTGTTAGTCGTATGATCGCTATTTATATAGTGCCAATTTGACATAAAGGAGCTGATTTTAAAGTGGCTTTGGAAGAAGCAATAGAATTTTTGGAATATGCGAAGTCAAACGCTGATTTAGACGACAAAATAAACCAAATCCTTTCGAGTAATGCTGGAAAAATTGATAAATATAGCCCAATAATTCCTATTGCCAAAGAAAAGGGATATCGGTTCACAATTAGCGAACTTGAGGAGGCGCTTTTGATGCCGGAGCGTGCCTTTGATGAAGATGAACTTTTAAACATTGCTGGCGGTTTGGATAGTGAGTTAAATGCCTCAAATTCCCAATGCAAAGGAATAGGTTGGTCTATGTGATTTTTTAAATCTTTGAGGAGGTTATTTATATGTCTTTGAAAGATGCGAGAAAATTTATTATTGATTTTGATTCAGACCCAACTCTGCGGCTTAAAATTGTCCAAATTAAGATAGAAAAAGGCAAAAACAATCTAAGTAACTTTGATAAACTGACATTAATGCAAACTGCTGCCAGAGAACGTGGATATCATTTCACCATGGATGAACTCAAAGAAGCAAATAATTGCACATTTGGAGAAGTTGAAGATTTGGAACTGGTTAACGTTTCAGGAGGCCTAACAACCAGCAAACATGCCCTTTCGCAGGCGTTTCCAATAACAAGCATCGGCGACTTGTTTGATATAGATCTGGCAGCGAAAGTGGATGCGGATCTGGGCGCTGATTTGGAAACAGGTTAACTGCTTTTGTTTAAAAAATATTTAGGAGGGGTTTAGTGTGGAACTGGCTTCAAAATTTAATTTAAATGGTGATGAGAAGAAAATTTTTGAAGATTATATTTCAAATAAAATGGGGGAAAAGCTTCAGCCGTCAAAGGATGAAGAATTTTTGGATAAGTGGAACGCGTGGATTGACGAATCCTCAAAAAAAGGCGTCGCATCCGTTTTAAATTCATATCTTATTCCAAAACGTCCTGTTGAGTTTAAAAAGCCCGAGTGCGTAAGCGTCAGCATATATGAATCTATTGCGGGAAAAATTCCAATAATTGTTGTTGGCGATGATGATGATTTTGAGAATCTCATAATTAATCTTGCATATCGCGGCGTTAGACCAGACAACATCCATCAGCAAGGAGCTTCCTTTCTCGCCGGAAAAACAAACCGGTTTATTGTTCTTTCCAAAAAGCCATATAGCAACATTCCTGCGAGTTGGATGGGGCTTGAGGAGGAAGATTGGAGAAAAAAATCCATGGTTTTGCGAAGAGCGCACGAATGCACCCACTACTATACACGCAGATATTATGGAACATCGCAAAACAATTTGCATGATGAGCTCATGGCGGACTTTTTTGGGCTATATGCTGCATTTGGCAAGTATCAATCAAAGTGGTTCACTCACTTTATGGGAATTGACGGGCAAAATCTCGACGGCAGGCTTTCTCTATACACTAAAGACCTTCCCAAGGCCGTTGTTGACGCGATTGGACAGGTTGCGATTTGCTGCTCGCGTTTTCTTGAAAAATGTTAGAGTTGGTTTATTTTAAATTTTTCTAAAAAAATTGGCAGTGAGCTTTTAGTTTTTAGCTTATTGCCGATTTTTTTTGGATATCAGGGAATTAAAAAGCTTTGCTGTTAAATGCTCAAGAAGCCTCAGAAGAGGATAGTCTAGCGCCATCAGTCCAATCAAAACAACCAACGCTTCAATTGAAAGGCTGACAAGCGAAAACAGGCCTGAAAGAAAAATTACTGACAATATCATTAAAACAAGCATTGAGAAAAAAATTGCCAGGCGTTTTAAGCTCAGCGGCTTGCAAACTTCAAACAAAACCGAAAAACCGTTTGTTGCAAGCAAAACAGTTGCAACTGTTGAAAGCTCTTCAAACTCAAAGGAAAATATTGATTTAAAAACCTGCAAAGCTAAAATTATTAATATATTACACATCCCCCCCGGCAGGGCTTTTCTCAAAACATTTGAAATAAATCGACCTTTAACGATTGCTGTTGTTGGCTGCAACGTCAGCAAAAATCCTGGAAGACCGATGGTTAGCGAACTGATGAGGGTCCATTGAAAGGGAGTTATGGGATATGGAATGTTAATAAAAAGCGCTATGATGGAAAATATGAATGAAAATATATTTTTAACCAGAAACAGCGCCGCAGATCGTTCTATGTTGTTGATAACCCTCCTTCCTTCCAAAACAACCTTTGGCATTGACGCAAAATTTGAATTAAGCAAAACCAGCTCCGCAACTTGGCTTGCTGCGTCGCTTCCAGAAGCCATCGCTATTCCAACATCCGAGTCTTTCAAAGCCAAAACATCATTGACTCCATCCCCAGTCATTGCGACGGTGTGTTTTTTATTTTCTTTTAAAAGGCGGACAAATTTTCGCTTTTGATCAGGAGTGACCCGCCCGAAAACAGCATATTTTTCGATCGCATCTCGCATCTGGTCTTCAGTTTTCAAGGCTTGCGCGTCAATATATTTTTCTGCATCTTTGATTTTTGCTTTTTTTGCAATTTTTGAAACTGATATGGGGTTATCTCCTGAAATGACCTTGATCTTAACTCCTTGCCTTTCGAAAAATTCAAAGGTTTTTGGGGCCTCTTTCCGGATTGGATTTTCAAGCAAAATCAAACAGATTGGCTCTTTTTTTCCAATCAAAACATTTTTTTCAATTTTTCCATCAATGCGCGCAAGAAGAAGAACTCGATTTCCTTGGGATATGTACCTATTGATTTCGCTTTCAATTGTTTTATATTGTTCTTTTAATATGAATTCAGGCGCCCCAATAACAAATGTTTCTTTGTTTTCAAATTCAGCTGCAGACCATTTTGTTGAAGAAAGAAAGGGGTGAAATTTTTTGAGTTTCCAGTTTGTTTGCTTGTTAAAATGTTCCTTGAGCGCCAAAGATGTGCTGTTGTCTGGCGGCATGTTAAAAACAACAGAATTGGCAGCAGTATATATGTTCTCGATGCTTTCGTTGCAAAGCGAAACAACGCCAGCAACTTTCATTTGAGGCTGGGTTATCGTTCCGGTTTTGTCAACACACAAAACGTCAACCCGAGCCAGAGTTTCAATGCAGCTCACTTCTTGAACAAGCGTTTTTGATTCGATCAGTTTTATGACGCTGATTGCAAGCGCGATGCTTGTCAGCAAATATAGGCCTTCTGGAATCATGCCGATTAAAGCGGAAACTGTCGTTGTCACTGAATCATCCCAAGGCATTTTTAATATGAAGGTTTGTTTTAAAAATAATATTAGGCCAATTGGGACTAGGGTGAAGCCGATGATCCTGATTAATTTGTCCAAAGATGCCATCATATCCGACTGCGGTTTGCGGATGTTTTTCTTAGCTTCCAACGTCAGCCTAGATGCATATGAATCCTCCCCAACATTATCAAGCCTTGCAAAACATTTCCCCGAAAGAACAAAGCTTCCAGAAAGCAATTCGTCGCCAGCTTTTTTTGGAATAGGGTCTGATTCGCCGGTCAGCAAAGATTCATCAACCTGAATTTCTCCTTCAATTAAAGTCGCGTCTGCGGTTATTTGGTCACCTGATTTTAAAATCACAACGTCGTCCCTGACAAGTTCGTGGTTGAAAACAGAAAGTTTTTCCCCATTTCGAACAACAATCGACTTTGGAGATGAAATGAGCGTTAATTTGTCTAGCTTAATTTTAGATCGAACCTGTTGAAAAATTCCGATCAAAGTGTTTAAAACAATGATCAGCAGGAACGACATGTCTTTATATGAATGCGCAATAAATAAACACACTCCCAATATAAAAAAGACCAGGTTGAAAAATGTGAAGACGTTGTCGAAAATAATCTGCTTCACTGTTTTATATGATTTATTACTGAATGTATTAGAATAGCCGGCCTCTCGAATTTGCTTAACCTGCTCATTCGTCAGGCCAAACTTCGCAGTGGTCTTTATTCGTTCAATTTCCCTCTTCTTTATTTCCTGCGTTTTTTGAGATTTTAATTGCATACAAGCCTATCTCCTGTTATTATAATAAATTCTAATCTAGCCAAGTTTATTCTTTATAGTTTCATATATTCCTTTAGAGTCGAGTTTATAGTGCGCAAGCAGATCATGAGCCGAGCCGGATTGCCCAAACCGATCATTTATCCCGATTCTTTGAACTCTTTTTGGGAATTTTTCGCAAACAACCGAGCAAACCGCCTCGCCAAGCCCGCCGATGATGCTGTGTTCCTCAACTGTGAATATTTGCGACGTCTCGGCCGCTGCTTTTAAAATAATCTCCCGGTCAAGCGGCTTTATGGTGTGTATGTTGATGACCCTGGCGCTGATTTTGTCATTTTCAAGAAGCTTTGAAGTCAAAAGAGCCGCGCGAACAGGGAGCCCAGTTGCGATGATTGTTATGTCTTTGCCGTCTTTTAGCGTTACTCCCTTCCCCATTTCGAATTTATAGGTTTCTTGGTCATTTATCGTCTCAACAGCCAGCCTTCCAAGGCGGATATACACCGGACCTTTATGGTCTGCAGCGCTTTTAACCGCGGCTTTCATCTCATAGTGGTCACAAGGGTTCAAAACAACCATGTTTGGAATTGACCGCATCAGCGCAATGTCTTCGCAGCATTGATGGGTTGCGCCGTCTTCTCCAACAGAAATTCCAGCGTGGGACCCGGCGATTTTGACGTTTAAATTGGGATATGCAACTGAGTTTCTGATTTGCTCAAAACCGCGGCCTGCGCTAAACATCGCAAAGCTTGCAACAAACGGAATCTTTCCCATGGTTGCAAGGCCTGCTCCAACTCCAATCATGTTGCATTCTGAGATTCCGCAATTGAAAAATCGATCCGCAAACGCTTCTTTGAAAATTTTTGTCTTTGTTGCAGCAGCAAGATCCGAGTCCAAAACAACTATTTTCTCATTAAACCGAGCTATTTCAGCCAAAGCTTCTCCAAAGCTCTCTCTGGTTGCTTTTTTTAAAATTTTCGACATATTTAACCCTCCAGCTCAGCTAAAATTGAATCAAGTTCTGCTTTTGCAAGCTTAAATTGCTCTTCATTCGGAGCAGCTCCATGCCACGAAACGTTGTTTTCCATATATGAAACGCCTTTCCCTTTGATTGTTTTCATGACTATTGCCGACGGCCTGCCTTTTTGGCTTTTAGCAAGGTTCACTGCGTGCTCAATTTGCTCAAAGTCGTGGCCATCAATTTGCATAACGTTAAAGCCAAAAGCTTCAAACTTTTCAGGAATCTTTGACAATCCAGCAACCTCTTGAACCCAGCCGTCGATTTGAAGCTGGTTATTGTCGACAAAAAGGCAGAGGTTGTCTAGGTTATAGTGGGATGCAAACATCAAAGCTTCCCAAACCTGGCCTTCTTCGATTTCTCCGTCACCCAAAACGCAATATACCCGAACGCCCGATCCGTCAAGCTTTGCGCCAAGAGCCATCCCGCAAGCAGCAGAAACGCCCTGGCCCAATGAACCGGTTGACATGTCAACTCCAGGGGTTGAATTCATGTTGGGATGACCCTGAAGAAAAGCCCCCATTTTTCGCAAAGACTTCAAATTCTCCAATTGAAAAAATCCCATATGCGCTAAAACGGAATATAAAGCCGGCGCAGCGTGGCCTTTCGACAAAACAAATCGATCGCGATTGGGATCTTCAGGGTTTTTGGGATTGGCTCTGAGCTCTTTTAAATAGAGGTATGCTAGCAAATCTGCAATCGACAAAGAACCGCCTGGATGGCCAGATTTCGCGCCATACACGCTTTCCAAGACCCCTATTCGGATTTTGCAGGCAAGACTTTTAAGGCCTTTTAAACAATCAATATCCATTAAACTTCTCCTAGCATTTTTATATTTAAACACAAAAAGCAATAACTAAAGCAATATATACAAATGATCATGAAACATCCTACTTTTATATTATATCACATCTTATCGAAATATCAAGTGGAGATGTTGGTTTTTTTATTTGTGCATTTTTAACATAATTTGCGATTATATTGTGACTTGAATGAAAAATAATTAATAATGGGCGTTGAATTTTCATATTTTTTATATTATACACATTTTTTGGGGGTCGATTTAAATGGTGTGTAGATTAGAGGAATTCAGAGACAAAAACGTTATAAACATCAAAAGCGGAGCAAATCTGGGCTGCGTTGATGATGTTGTCATAGACACTTGTTCTGCGGAGGTGATATCGCTTGTTATATACGGAAAATGCAAATTCTTTGGGCTTTTCGGGAGGGAAGATGATATTGTTATTTCTTGGGAAAACATCAGCGTAATCGGTGATGACGCGATACTTGTTTGCTTTGACTGCATGCCGCGTAACTGTCAAGCCAGAAAGAAAAAAAATTTTTTTAGCTCATTATTTAAGTGATTATCGTTGTTTTTGAAAATATTTTGCAGAAATTTCCAAAAAAAGGGTTGACAAATTGACAAAGTGAAGATATAATTATTTTTAGGGGGTATATTAACTTGGTGAAAATTTCTTGAATTCCCGCGGACGTGGCTCTGCAGAGCGTGAAAAGATTTTTTTTCAAGATCGCCTGCGAAATGATTTTGCCAAGTTGAAGCATGCTAATTATATCCCCTACATAGCAAGATTAATCTTTGCTTTTTATGTTAAGAAAACCAACCGTGATTTAAAGTAATTTAGATTCATTAAATTTATCATTTTATTAGGAGGTTTTTGAAAATGTTTAGTAAAATCAAAAAAGTTTTATTTTCTCTGGCTTTAGCATCTAGCCTGGCTCTTGCTCCAATGAATGTTTCGGCAACTAATCCACAGTTAACTGAACAAGATCAGAGTGGATCAACGCAAGTTTTCTATAAAAAAGCGGAACCACAATTCACATATAAAGTGGAGGTCCCTGACAAGATTGAATTCACGTCAGAAAACGATACGCAAGACGTTACGATATCATTAGTAGAGACTTCTGACTCAAACAAGAACATTAACGTAACTCCGGCATTTGAAGCTAGTGATAGTTACAGCAATGTTACTATAAGCTTTACCGACGCTTCGGTCACCGTCGCTAAAGTAGGCGACAGTAAGAAGACCGTAGCTACACTTAGCGATGGATCTAATGAGCTGGGTGAGATAGTTGACTCGACTGAAATTGGAACCATTGCGTATGCTATTAATACAGGTGAATAGTAGGATTTCAGTTCCTGATAAAACTCGTAATTAAACAAATCTAGATGCCCCGCCTTTGGTTTTTAAGGGGGGCATTTAATTGAATTTTAACCATCCGCATTAATCTAAGCTTGCTGAACGAACCGGAGTTTTATTGAAAAAAATAAACCATGATTTGAATTAATTTAAAAACATCAAATTTGTTATTTTGTTAAGAGGTTTTTGAAAATGTTTAGTAAAATCAAAGAAGTTTTAGTTTCCCTGACTTTGGCAACAAGCCTTGCTCTTGCTCCAATGAATGTTTCGACGGCTAATCTGCAGTTAACTGACCAAGATCAGACTGGAAAAACGAAAGTTCTCTATAAAGAAATGGAACTAACAGGGATAACATATACAGTGGAGGTTCCTGAACAGATTGAATTCACGTCAAAAAAAATGAGTACCCTCGTTTCGATAAGAGTAACGCAGACTTCTAACCCACGCGCGACCATTGTAATCACTCCGACATTTGAAGCTGGTAAGACTTACAGCAAGGTTTCTATGTCCTTTTACGGCAGTAAGGTCGCCATCTATGGTGTAACCACAGGCTCGACCAAAGCTACACTTAGCGATGACTCTAATGAGCTGAATGAGGACAAAACTACATCGACTGAAATCGGAACCATTAAGTATAATATTGCAACAATGGCATGGTACTTATAAAGCTAATAATTAAACGAATACGAATATAAATGCCCTGCATTAATCTAAGCTCTGCTGAACGAACCGGAGTTTTATTGAAAAAAACAAACCATGATTTGAAATAATTTAAAAACATTAAATTTATTATTTTGTTAGGAGGTTTTTGAAAATGTTTAGTAAAATCAAAAAAGTTTTAGTTTCTATAGCTTTAGCATCTAGCCTTGCTCTTGCTCCAATGAATGTTTCGGCTGTGTTAGAAGTTGATAGGCTTAAGGCGCGTCCTGAGGAAGTCACTATTATGCTGGAGATGCTGAGGCATCATCGTGGTAGGGAAACACATTATGACAGGCTTAGGCGTGCGACAGACGTGCTTGCACATACGAAGTAAATAAGTCAATAACAAGAATAAAGCTTAAGGGGCGATAACGATAGCGTGCTAAATGAAAAAAATCTTTCATAATCAGAGCGTGCCCAGCTGCAAAGTATCAGACAAGCGCTATTACCCCAATGATATTTAATTCCAAAGCAAAGTGCCTGATCGCGCATATAATATACATACAATATAACTTGATTTGCATATTATTTACTAACTCTTATGTTTAGAATTTGGAGGATTGTTTATATGAAACGGACGGCTGGTTGTTTGGCGTTTTTGGTTTGTTTAGTGTTTTCTGTTTTGTTGTTTTGTCAAAGCCCGTTGGATTTTTGTTATGAAAGTTCAGCGAAAAATCCTGAGCCGGGCGAGCAAAAAACGGCTGGCGTAGCAAAAGAAGATTTGCAAAAAATGCGCGGCTGTTGGTTTTCATATTTGGAATGGCAGCTTATTTTGCAAAACAAAAACAAGGAGCAGTTTGAAAAAAGCGTTAGGGCGGTTTTTGAAAATTTGAAAGCTTGCAAAATTAACACTTTAATGCTCCATCTGCGGGCGTTTGGTGATGCTTTCTATCCCTCAAATCTTTCCCCGATTTCGAAATATTTTGCTGGAAATTTGTGTGAACAAGTTGAATATGATCCACTAAAAATAATAATTGAGATTTCCAAGGAATATAATATATCTGTTCATGGCTGGATTAATCCTCTTCGGACCATGTCGGATGATGATTTTTCAAAAATTTCCGATAAATATATCCTCAAAAAGTGGAAGTTGTCGCAAAATTCAAGTGACTACTATATGAAAGATTTGACGGGAAGGTATATCCTGATCCCAACAAATCCCGAGGTCAGGGGCTTTATTTTGGATGTCATAGGCGAGATAATGAGCCGCTATGATCTTTGCGGAATTCACATCGACGACTATTTTTATCCGTCCAGGGTTAATGAATTGAAAGAAAATGACG
>CADBXQ010000015.1:0-887 GCA_902798675.1 Oscillospiraceae bacterium | reverse complement strand
ATGGCGCCGGCAAGGAACGTCTGAGCTGGTCAAGCAGATGTATAAAAAATGCCATGAAATCAAGCCGGACGCGAAGTTTGGGGTCAGCCCTCAAGCAAATATGAAAAACAACTACAACTCCATGTTCATCGACACAAAGCTTTGGCTTTCCGAACCCGGTTATCTGGACTATATTATGCCACAGATTTATTTTGGCTTTGAAAATTCATCAAGTCCATTCGACAAAACATTTGATGCGTGGAATAATTTAATCAAAAATGACGCAGAGTTTTATGTTGGCCTGGCTGCATACAAAGTCGGAATGGAACAGGATCAATACGCTGGCCTTGGCGCGAGGGAATGGAAAGAAAAGACGGATATTTTAAAGCGACAGGAAGAATATTGCAGAAAATGTGAAAAATATGGAGGGTATTGTTTATTTTCATATCAATCTATATTTCAAGCGGATGGAAATGTGAATCCGAAAACAAAACAAGAGATCGAAAATTTAAACAGCCTGTCTTAAATTTTTGAAAAGCCGGATCATTTTAAAATGGTCTAGCTTTTTTTGACGCCTCTTTAAAAACGCTGCTGAGATTTTCAACAACACTCGTTGCAAGAACGCATCTTGTGTCTTTTTTTGATTCAACCAACAAGTCTGCTGATCGCCCATGCGCATATATTGCGTTTGAGATTGCTTGTTGGATACTTTGGTGGGATGGAACAAAGGCTGTGATAATCCCGGTCAGGACGTCTCCCGTTCCTGCTTTTGCAAGGCTTTGATTTCCGCTTTGGTTGACAAAGTGATTTCCATCGGGAGTTGAAAGAATGGTGTGTGGGCCTTTTAAAACCAAAAAGCAGTTTAGTTCCATCGCCTTTTGCTTTGAAATTTCAAACCTGTTTTTTTC
>CADBXQ010000014.1 GCA_902798675.1 Oscillospiraceae bacterium | reverse complement strand
GGCATAGGGTTCAGATTTCAAAGCGACGCAGGCCAGCTTCGTTTATCTTTGTTGGGCCGACTGGAGTTGGAAAAACTGAGCTTGTTAAGGTTTTATCAAACACTTTGTTTGAGGGAGTTGACAATTTAATACGCCTTGACATGTCTGAATATATGGAAAAACACGCAGTTTCCAAATTAACGGGTTCCCCCCCGGGATATATTGGATATGATGACGCGGGGCAGTTGACTGAGCAGGTTCGAAGGCGCCCATATTCCGTTGTTTTGTTTGATGAAATTGAAAAGGCGCATCCGGACATTATGAACATTCTTTTGCAAATTCTCGACGAAGGAAAAGTTAAAGACTCTCATGGAAGGTTGGTTAGCTTTGAAAACACAGTTTTAGTCATGACTTCAAACGCGGGAAGCAGCGACAAAGTTGGAATTGTTGGATTTGACAAGTCCCGCAGCCAAATGGACATGGAAAAAGCGAAAAAAGCCTTGGAGAAATTCTTGCGGCCTGAATTCATAGCTCGTGTTGATGAAATAGTAATATTTAATAAATTAACTGATGAGAATCTAAAATCCATCGCCAGGTTAATGCTAAATGAAACAAAAGAGGTTTTGGCGGAAAGGGGAATTGAATTTGAATATGATGATAAATTAACAAATCATTTGATAAAACCTCTCAAAAACGGAAAATATGGCGCTCGAGACCTTCGAAAAGAGATCAGAAAAAATGTTGAAGATTTAATAACCAACTTGATCATTGAATCTGGGGACGCTTTGCAAAAAATATCAATTTCCGCTGAGAGCGATCAGATTGTTTTCCCCTTGATTAAAAGAGAGCCGGTTTTATATTGACAAAAATTTATAAGGTTAGTTTAAATTTTTAAGGAATTCTTTTGCGAATTTTTCGCCAAATTCAGTTGCATTTTCTAGGTCTTTTTCGGTTGGGGTGAAACAGACTCTAAAATTTTCGTCAAATGTTGATAGTTTTAGCGATTTTAGGCGGTCAGCTATTTGACTTGCTGCTTCCCCGCTCCAGCCGAAAGAGCCAAACGTTGCGGCGAGTTTTTTCGCGTTGTTTATGGCGTCTATTGTCGAAAGGAGAGTCCATATCGGGGCTGCTGCGTCCTTGTTGATTGTTGGAGAGCCAACTAAAAATGCGCTTGAATTGTTCAATTTGTCGCAAAGGTCGCTTGGATCGCATTCGACGACGTTATATAAAGAAACTTTGGAGTTTGGAATTTGGTTTTGTATGCCCCTGGATATGGCTTTTGCTATTTGCTTTGTGTTGCCATATGCGGAACAGTAGAAAATTGGGATGAGCGGGTCTTTTGGCTTTTGAGGGTTGCTCCATTGTTCATATGTTTTAATCACTTGATTAAGCATAAAATCTTTTGTTAAAACAGGTCCGTGGCTTGGACAGACAAACGAAATGTCTAGATTTTTAATCTTAGATATTCCACTGGTGACATATTTTTTAAAAGGCGAGAATATGCAGTCAAAATAGGTTTTCAAACTCGAAAGGAAGGCTGATTTGTCGGTTATTTCGAAATCAAATGCATATGGTTCGCAGTAGTGGCATCCCAAAAAGTCGCATGTGAACAAGGTTTTTTCCTCTTCAACCCACGTAAACATAGAATCTGGCCAATGCAAAAATGGGGCCGAGATGAAGCGAAGCGTCTTGTTTCCGAGGTCGAGATATTCGTCATTTTTAACAATTTTTAGGTTTAAATTTGAATTGTTTGTGATATTTTTTAGATATATTGCTCCTGCGGGACTTGTGAGGATTGTTATTTTAGGATTTAATTGGATAAGTTTTTGGATTGCGCCGGAGTGGTCTGGCTCATTATGATTCATGACTAGATAATCAATTTTATTTATATCCGATATTTCTTCAACATTTTTCAAATATTTATCAAAATAGTCTTTATGGACAGTTTCAATGAGAGCGGTTTTTTCAGAGCCTTTAACAACATATGAATTGTATGTTGTTCCGTTGCTTGTTTTAACGACAACATCCGCATTTCTGACGTTTGGATTCAAAACGCCAACGCTGAATATACTATCTGTAATTTTATTTTTCATAAATAAATACCTCCAAAATTGACGCGCACTTTTTTCGCGTTTTTGTTTAATTATAATGCTAAAGACCGAGCCTAGTCAAGGAGAAATTTGTTTTTTAGATATTTTTGTTGTTGAAACTATAGCATTGTCAAGGATTTTTGAGATTTTCGGGATTTTTAAGCCAAGGGTCGGATTTTTTAAGATTTGAATTTAGATTATATTTGTCCCCGCAGTGCTCATTATTTCGAAAATATTAGAATTTGATTGAAAAATTTCTCAAATCAAGCCGTCCTCGAAAAAATTCTGGGGAAAAATGATGAAACCGAGCAAAAGCGCCGCCGGGCTCACCATAAACCACGCAGATAAACTTCCCTTTAAAACGCCAAGTTTTTTAAAAAACCACCCGCAACAAGTGGTAGGTGAAACGCCCTTGATTGGGCCTTGTTGCGGGCGCCGGGCTGCCGCTTGTTATTGGCTTTTTAAAAGAGGTAGGGGCTCGGAAAGTTTTAATATTACAGTTAGTTGTGAGCTGGCGGCATTTTTTGCTTTTTGCGTTGTTTTTTAGAATTGGCTCAAGGATTTTCAAGATTTTCGGATTTTTTAAGCAAAGAGTCTGGTTTTCAAAAAGAGGCGCGAAAGGGACCAATATAACCCAATAAAATCCTAAAATTTGCCTAGCATAAACTGTAAATTTGCGCTACATTTTTTAATATTTTTAAGCCAAGAGTTGAATTTAAATTTTCGTTGTGGTATAATGTCTTTGTTTCTAGAAATTCTTAGTTGACATTTCCTACATATTTTAGAAGGGAAGTTGAAAAATATGAAAACGTTTTTAAAAATTCTATTTAGTTTGATATCATTTGCGGCTGCAATTTTTTATGGATTTAGATTGATTAAATTCATAACCAATAGATTTTTTCCAAATTATATATCAACCGGCGAGGACACTTTGCTAGACCTTTAAAAATATAAAAATTGTTTATTTTACTTGATTTTGGAGGGAGTCGATATGGCTAAGATTGCGATCATGGGGCATGGAATTGTTGGATCGGGAGTTGCTGAGCTTTTGAGGAAAAACAGCATAAATATTTCTAAGCGCGTTGGACAATCTATTGAAATCTCTAAAATTTTAGACTTGCGTGAATTTGACAATTTGCCCTACTCAGACCTGTTTACTAAAAATTTTGATGATATACTGAAGGATGATGAAATATCTGTTGTTGTTGAGACGATTGGCGGCCTAGATCCGAGTTATGAATTTACGAAATCTTTATTAAAATCTGGAAAGAGCGTTGTTTCTTCGAATAAAGAGTTGGTTTCGCAAAAAGGAGATGAGCTTCTTTCGATTGCGCGAAAAAACCATGTAAACTATCTTTTTGAGGCGAGCGTTGGCGGAGGAATTCCGATAATACGCCCTATATATTCTTGTCTTGCTGCCAATAAAATTGAATATATTTGTGGTATTTTGAATGGAACGACAAATTTTATAATAACTAAAATGCTTGAAGATGGTCTTTCATTTGAAAAGGCTCTGTCGCTTGCAAAAGATAAAGGGTATGCTGAGAAGGATCCAACTGACGATATAAATGGGGCGGATTCAAACAGAAAAATATGCATTTTGGCAAGCCTTGCTTATGGAACCCATATATATCCACACGAAGTTTGCCAGTCCGGAATAGAATGTATTGAATTGGCTGATGTGGATTTTGCTAGGTCGATTGGATGTGTTATAAAACTGATTGGAAAGGCAAGGCGCTTGGAAAGTGGAAAAATATCAATCATGGTTTGTCCTGCGTTTGTTTCAAATTCCAGCAAACTGGCTTCGGTTGGTGGTGTGTATAACGCCATATTGGTTAAAGGAGACGCCGTTGGAGAGGTTTTGTTTGTTGGCCAAGGAGCGGGGAAAATGCCGACTGCGAGTGCTGTTGTTGCCGACATCATTAACATTTGCGGCTTAAGGTCGATGATGCTAAAGGAGCAAGGGAGTTTGTTTCAAAAAACTATAAATCTCCAATTTTTCTTTCACGCAAGGATCAGCCGGCTGATGAAATCGCTTTAACAACTGGCTATATGCCAGAATCTGAAATTGAAGATTTGGCTGATTTATTTTCTAGTTATAGGATTAAACAGTTATCAAAATTAATAATATTAGATTAAATGGAGAATATACAATGATAGAAATAAAAGTTCCAGCAACAACTGCAAATTTGGGCTCAGGTTTTGACGCGTTAGGGATCTCGCTTTCTTTATATAACCGTGTTTACTTCTACAGAATGGAAGAGATCGACGCAAGCCCGCGCTTTGGGGTTGAATTTTGCGAAAACAAAAATAATCTTATTTATAGTTCTGCGGTCAAACTTTTTGAAATTTGTGGAAAAGAGGTTCCAGGGGATTTAAGAATCAGGCAAAAGCGAAAAATCCCCATAACAAGAGGCTTGGGAAGCAGTTCAGCTTGCATAGTTGCTGGGTTGGTTGGAGCCAATGAATTTTTGGGCTCCCCGATGAACAGGCCAGAAATTTTAAATCTTGCGACCAAAATCGAGGGCCATCCGGACAACGTTGCTCCTGCTCTTTTGGGGGGACTTGTTTCTTGCGTATATGAAAATGGTAAGGTTTTTTATTGTAAACAAAATGTGAGTTTGAATATAAAATTTATCGTTATTGTTCCAAATTTCAAGATGTCAACTTCCAAGGCTCGTTCGGTTCTGCCGGATGTTATTTCACGTGATGATGCCGTTTTCAACATATCCAGATCGTCTTTATTTGTCGCTTCCATGGCAGCTCAGAGGTTTGAAAATCTCCGGGTTGCTGTTGATGACAGAATACACCAGGCGCGTAGGTTAAAATTTATTGAGGGGTCTGAAAAAATATTTGATATTTCATATAAACTTGGAGCGTATGCAGTTTATTTGAGCGGTTCTGGTTCATCTATTGTTGCAATTTGCAGTCGAAAAAACACTCCATTTGTCAGCAAAATGCGGCGTGAGTTGAATGAACTGGGATTGAACAAATGGAAAATTTTAGATCTTAGTGCTAATAATAATGGCGTAGTCGCAAATATCATATGAGCTTTTTAGTTTTGATAATAACACGAAGAAAGTTGGAGGAAGAAATATATGAGCTTGATTGTCCAGAAATTTGGAGGAACTTCGGTTGCTGATGTTGAATGTTTAAGAAATGTTGCGAAAATTGTGACGAATGCTAAAAAAAATGGAAACAAAGTTGTTGTTGTTGTTTCTGCTCAAGGGGAGACAACGGATGATCTTGAAAAAAAGGCCTTTGAAATCAATGAAAAGCCGTCCAAAAGAGAGATGGATGTTTTGCTGTCTAGTGGCGAACAAATTTCGGTTTCTTTGCTTGCTATGGCGATTGAAAGGCTTGGGTTTTCGGTTATTTCGCTTACCGGTTGGCAGGCGGGCTTTAAAACTGAGCCGAATCATTGCAACGCTCGAATCAAAAAGATAGACACATCGCGCCTGGAACATGAAATGGATTTAAACAAAATAGTTATTGTTGCGGGATTTCAGGGAATAGACCAGTTTGGCGACATAACAACGCTTGGCCGAGGAGGGTCAGACACTAGCGCCGTCGCCCTGGCAGCAGCACTGAACGCAGATTTGTGTCAAATATACACTGATGTTGATGGAATATATACCGCAGATCCGAATTTGGTTAAAAACGCTATAAAACTCGACAGCATTAGTTTTGATGAAATGCTCGAGCTGACAACTTTGGGAGCCCAAGTTCTACACAGCCGCTCGGTTGAAATGGCCAAGAGATATAACGTTAATTTGGAAGTTTTGTCGAGCTTTGAAAATATCCCAGGAACAAAGATTAAGGAGAAGATTTCTATGGAAAAATTATTGGTTAGAGGCATTACTAAAGACGATGACACATCTCGCATTGCTCTTTTGAATGTTCCAAACAGGCCCGGCTTTGCATATCAAATATTTTCGCTCATGGGCAAGTATGATGTTAATGTGGATGTTATACTTCAATCGATTGGGCGCGGGGAAGCAAAAGACGTCAGCTTCACCGTTCCAACAAGCCAGATGAAGCTTGCGGTTGAGGTTCTTGAAAAAAACACTGATGCTATTGGAACTGATAAAATCCAAGTGACAGATTCAATCTCAAAAGTCTCGATTGTTGGCGCTGGGATGCATACAAATCCCGGAGTTGCTGCAAAAATGTTTGAAGCTTTATATGACGCAGAAATTAACATACAAATGATATCAACAAGCGATATAAAAATTTCTGTTTTAATAGATCAAAAATACAGTGATCGTGCTTTAAATGCCCTTCACGAAGCATTTTTTGAATAGTTCGAACATTTTCATCATATTGGTTATATAGCTGACTTTTTGCCAAAAATTTCGGAGGTTTTGCGGTAATGCAAGAAATTTATAAAAAATATTGTGAAGAATTTTTTGATGAGACAGGTGTTTTGCGAAAAATAAAAATTAAAGTCCCAGAAAATTTTAATTTTGGATATGATATTTTAGACGAAATAGCCCAAAAATATCCATCCAATTTGGCTGTTTTGTGGTGTGACGCATATGGAAATGAAAAAAGAATAACCTTTGAGCAAATGAGCAAGCTTTCAAATCAAGCCGCAAACCTGTTTATTTCCAACGGAATCAAGCCTAAAGACTTTGTTATGCTGATTTTAAAGCGCAATTATGAGTATTGGTATATCATAAATGCGCTACATAAAATCGGAGCGATCGCCGTCCCTGGAACATATCTGCTAACGAGCGAAGATTTGGAATATAGGATTAAATTAGCAAACATACATTCCGCAGTTTTTTCAACACAAAGCGGCATACCCGGAAAAATTTTATCTGTTTGCAAAAAATGCGATCAACTGGAAAATTTATTTTCTGTTCGCGGGGATGTTGATGGGTGTGTTAATATATCAAAAAATTTACACAACTATTCGGATAAACTTGACAGGATTCAAACAAGCGTCAATGACACTATGCTTGCATATTTCACGTCCGGAACAACCGGCCATCCAAAGCTGGTTGAGCATTGCTATTCATATCCTTTGGGGCATTTAATCACCGCGAAATATTGGCAAAATGTTCGGCCAAATGGGCTTCATCTGACAATCTCAGACACAGGTTGGGGGAAAGCTGCGTGGGGCAAGCTATATGGCCAGTGGATGATGGGAACGGTGGTTGTGGTGTATGACTTTGAAAAATTTGTTGCAAACGACATTTTAAATATTATCGAAAAGTACCAAATAAACACGTTTTGTGCGCCTCCGACAATATATAGATTTTTCATGAAAGAAGGCCTCGGAACTCACGACATCTCGTGTTTGGAATATGCCACAACAGCAGGCGAGCCGCTAAACTATGAAATCATAAAGCAATTTAAAGAAAAAACAGGCCTCCAAATCATGGAAGCATATGGCCAGACTGAAACAACCGCCATACTCATCAATCAAGTTGGCCAAAACTCCAAACCAGGATCACTCGGGACCCCATCTCCTCTTTATGACGTCGTTTTGGCGGATAAAGATTGCTGTGATGTTGGGGTTGGGCAAGCCGGGGAGATATGCGTTAAAATTAAATCTGATGGAAGCCAAGTTGGACTTTTTAAGCGATATCATAAAAACCAAGAGCTTGATAAATTTGCAAGACGAGGGGGAATATACCACACAGGAGACATGGCAATTCGCGACTCGGACGGCTATTTTTGGTATGTTGGGCGGATTGATGATGTGATAAAATCCAGCGGATATAGGATCGGGCCGTTTGAAATTGAAAGCGTTTTGATGGAGCATCCTGCGGTTCTAGAGTGCGGAATAATAGGGGTTCCTGACGACATTCGAGGTCAGGTTGTTAAAGCAAATGTCGTTTTAACAAGCGCATATAGCCCTTCCGACAAATTAGCAAAAGAGCTTCAAGATTTTGTTAAAAGCAAAACAGCGCCATATAAATACCCAAGAATCATCGAATTTATGGATAGACTCCCCAAAACCATTTCTGGAAAAATCAGAAGAAATGTTTTGAGAAAATCACATATTAGTTGATTTTTTTCGTCATGTTCAATATATCTAAATTTGAATTAAAAATTTTGCGTGTGGCTTTTTTCATTAAATCTTTCTTTTGCAGTTGAAAGCATCAATTTGATCCTGTTTTCTTGGTTAACCCGGGTTGCGCCTGGGTCATAGTCAACACACACAATGTTTGCATTTGGATTTGCTTTTGTTATTGCCCTGACCATGCCCTTTCCAACAATGTGGTTTGGCAAACATCCAAACGGTTGAGCGCAGATTATGTTTTCCGTTTTGCTTTTAATCAGCTCAATCATTTCCGCTGTCAGAAGCCAGCCTTCGCCCATTTTTGCGCCATATCCAATATATGGTCTGACGTCTGCCTTGATTTTTTCAAACGGACTTGGCGGGGAAAATCGGCCTGATTTTTTGATCGCTTGAATAAATATGTTCTGAATATTTTCAAGATATTTCTTAAATAAACTGCAAATAAGCCTTTTTATTTTGCTGCCGCCATATATATCCACATCAACAATTCTGTTATCAACCTTGAATATTATGAAATCCATGATTCCCGGAACAACAACCTCAACGCCTTCGTCTTCCAAAAATTTCTGCAAATTATTGTTGGCAAGAGGCGAATATTTAACATATATCTCTCCGACAATTCCAACTTTAACCTTGGGAGTCTTTTTTATTTTAATTTCAGAATAATCTTTAACAATTTTCTCAAAATTTTGGCTCATTATCTTTTTTCCAAACCCGGTCGAATTTTTGTATTGATTAGCCATCTTTTTAATCCAATGTGATGTTAATCTTTCGGCGTCTCCTTTATTTTGCTCGTGAGGCTTGGTTTGGTTTTCAAGGAGCATCAGCATATCGCCATACATAAGCGCAGAGGCCAGTTTTTTTATCAAACGAAAGCTCAGTTTAAAGCCTGGATTTTTTTCAAGCCCGGATAAATTAACCGAGATCACCGGAACCTGAGGATATCCGGCTCTTTTTAAAGCTTTTCTCAGCAGGTGAATATAGTTAGACGCCCTGCAGCCGCCGCCGGTTTGAGTTATCAGGAGGGCGGTTTTGTTTTTGTCATATTTTCCGCTTTCTAGAGCATCAATAAACTGGCCAACAACTAAAAGACAGGGGTAGCAGGTGTCGTTATGGACATTTTCAAGCCCCATTTTGACGATGTTTGAGCCGCTGGATTTTAATAAATCGCAGTCATACCCCTCTTGTCGCAGTATATTTTTTATGAGTTCAAAATGTATTGGCAGCATATTTGGCATCAACAATTTGTGTGTTTTTTTCATCGATTTAGTAAATATAATCCGGTCATATTTTTTGCAATGTTTTTGTCGATTCATAGACTCAGTCCCCTTATTTATCAATTGACTCGATTTTTTTCGAATTATTGCGTTCTTCAATCGCGGCCAGCAAACTTCTAATTCGAATTTTTGTTGCTCCCAGATTGTCTATTTCATCTATTTTAATCTGAGTATATAATTTATTGTTTGACTCTAGAATTTCTCGAACTTCATCAGTTGTTATCGCATCAACCCCACATCCAAAAGAAACAAGCTGAATCAAATTCATGTTTTTGTGTTTTAAAACTTCATGGGCTGCTGCGTATAATCTCGCGTGATATGTCCACTGATTTAAAACATTTGTTTGAACTTTTTGGGCTATATCAGGAAAAATACCGCTTGATGTCAGGACGGAAACTCCATAGCTTGAAATCAGCTTATCTATGCCGTGGTTGATTTCAGGGTCAACGTGATATGGCCGGCCCGCAAGAACTATTATGTTTATATTATTTTCATTTGAATGCTTTATTGCTTTATATGCGTAGTTTTTTAGGTCTTGTTTATATTTTTTATATTCATCATACGCCGCAGATGTGGCTTTTTTTATGCTTTTTTTATCAATATCAAAGTATTTAGAAAATATTTTAAACGCAAATTTTTCAAAAAACTCAGGTCTATCAATTCCAATATAGTCCATTATTAATGTCTGATTTGAAAATAGTTTAACATTTGATTTAATAATTTCTGGATAATACGCAACAACAGGGCAGTTATAGTGGTTATCGCCGCAATGCTCGTCGAAATTATATGTCATACAAGGATAAAAAATCCACTCCACACCCATTTTTATTAAAGCCTCAATATGTCCATGAACCAACTTTGCTGGATAGCAAACCGTGTCTGAGGGGATGGTGTGTTGGCCGCTGATATATAAATTTCTGCTGGAACGGGGCGAAAGCAGGACTTCAAATCCCAAATTTTCGAAAAAAGCAGTCCAAAATGGCAAATTTTCATACATATTCAAAACCATAGGAATTCCAATTCTTCCTCGTTTGCCAACTTTTTTTGGAAGATTAATCAATTTGTTATATATATATTCAACCATGTTATATTTAGTTTTGCTTGGTGAAGAATTATTATATCTATCACATTTATTCCCTGAAACAAAAATATTGTTGTCTTTAAACCTATTTATCGTCAGGCGACAGTTGTTTGGGCAATTTTTGCATGTTGTGGATGTGACGGTGTGTGAAAAATTTTGCAATTCATTTGGAGTTGCTATTGATGACTTTCCCTGAGCGTGACTTTTAGCATATAGCGCACACCCATACGCCCCCATCAAGCCTGAAATAGGAGTCCTGATGACGTCAACGCCAAGCTCTTGCTCAAACGCCCTCAAAACCGCGTCATTCAAAAAAGTCCCGCCCTGAACAACAATTTTTTCCCCTAAATCTTTAGGACTTTTCGCTCGAATAACTTTATATATGGCATTTTTAACGATGGATATTGAAAGGCCTGCCGATATATCTTCAATTGTTGCGCCATCTTTTTGAGCTTGCTTGACTGAGGAATTCATAAACACAGTGCATCGCGACCCAAGATCGACTGGGGACTTGGCAAAAAGCCCTCTATTTGCAAATTCAGAAACGCTATATCCCAAAGCTGTCGCGAAAGTTTCCAAAAACGATCCGCATCCAGAAGAACACGCTTCGTTTAGCATTATGGAGTCAATCGCGCCCATCTTGAGTTTAAAACACTTGATGTCCTGCCCGCCAATGTCTATAATAAAATCAACATCAGACAAAAAATATTTAGCAGACGTGAAATGAGCAACCGTTTCAACAATTCCGTGGTCCAGCGAAAAAGCGTTTTTTATTAAACTTTCCCCATACCCAGTCACAGCGCTTGATGCAATCTTGATTTTTTCGCTTGATTCATATATTTTAGCATATATTTCATTCAAAGATTTTAGAATAATTGGGATTATTTCGCCTTCATTTGATATATATTTAGAGTAAAGAATTTCATTGTCCTCGGTTATCAGGACAATTTTTGTTGTTGTTGAGCCGGCGTCAATTCCAAGATATGCATCTCCAGCATACTCAGAAATATCCTTAAAGCCAATATCGATTTTATTCTGTCTATTCAAAAATTTTTCATATTCGTCTTTATTTTTAAATAACGGACGCAGACTTGAGTTGCTTTTCATTCGCTTGGCTTTTTTTAGATTTTCAATTGCTTCCGACAGATCAACCGGGTCGGTGGTTTGCCTTGAATATTCGGCTGCTCCCAAAGCAACAAAATACTCGCTGTCTTTCGGAAATATCGCAGTTTCTTCGGTTAAATTTAATGAATCAACAAATCTTTCACGCAATCCTTTGAAAAAAGTTAACGGCCCTCCTAAAAACATGACTTTTCCGGTTATTTCTCGCCCTTGAGCAAGGCCTCCAATTGTTTGATTAACAACAGCTTGAAAAATACTTGCAGCCAGGTCTTTTTTTTGAGCGCCTTGGTTTATTAGAGGCTGGACATCGGATTTCGCAAAAACGCCGCACCTGGAGGCGATTGTATATAATTTTTCATAATTTAAAGAAAGCTTGTCAAACTCTTCCAAAGAAGCCCCGAGCAAAATAGCCATCTGATCTATGAAAGCGCCTGTTCCGCCCGCGCAGGAGCCGTTCATCCTGACCTCAACAGCTCCAGACAAAAAGAGGATTTTAGCATCTTCACCGCCCAATTCAACAATGACATCGACATCGCTGTGGCTTTTTTGGGCCGCGATTTTGGTTGCATAAACCTCCTGGACAAATTTTAACCCCGAGTCTTTAGAAATGCCCATTGCAGAGGAACCAGTGACTGCGATATGTGCTTTTGAATTTTTAAGTATTTCGTCATTAATTTTTGTCAAAAGTTCAATTGATTTTTCTTTAACCATTGCTTTGTGACGCTGATATGATTTAAAGATTATTTCGTCATCTTTTAAAACCACGCATTTTATGGTTGTTGAGCCAACATCCAGCCCTATTTTAAAGTTTGTTTTTTCCAGCAAAAGCAACAACCTCCAAGTCTAATCACCTAAATTGTATTATACACAAAATATCGACGCAAATCAAGGAATTTTGTCTTTTTATTTAAAAATTAATCTCAATATATAAGAATGTTTTATTTGATTAAACCGATTATATCGACCATTAGTCTATTAAATCTGAAATTTTTTATTTTCTGCCAAAAAAGATTGATTTTCACAGACTTGAATAAATCATATTAGACTGGAAAATTCTCAAAAAATTTGGCAAATATAGATTTGGATTATATTTGTTCCAATTTAATTCTTTTTTTGAAAATGTCCGAATTTGATTAAAAAATTTCTTCAAATTAATCCGTCCTTAAACGCATTCTAAAGAAACAACGATAAATCCGGGTTAAGCGCCCCCCCGCTCACCATCAACCATGCAAGTTAAATCTGATTTAAAATGCCAAACTTTTTTAAGCCATCTTTAACAAGTGTTAGTTAAACGTCATAAATTGGCTTTTGCTGGCGCCCACCTACCGCTTGTTACGGACGGCTTGCAAGGGGAGGGGGTTCAGAAAGTTTATGATATTACAGTTGGTTGTGAGCAGGCGGCGCCTAGATAGCTTTTGCATTGTTTTTTAGAATGTATTCAAGGATTTTTGGGAATTTGAGGTTTTTTGAGCCAAGAGTCGGATATTTTAAGGAGGAACTTAACCGGGGACAAATATAACCCAATTCAATGTATGTCCAGACAGTAAATTTGCAATATTTTATTTTTAAAGTTGCAAAATCCAAAAAAAGGGGTATAATGAAATTAACATATTATTGAAGTTGGTTTTCAATTGATGATTTAATTTTGAAAGAAAGGGGCATGAAAAATGTCTTTTTATAGCGAAATGAGCGCAGCAGAGCTTGAACGTGAATTATTAGATCTAAATCAAAAATATTCGAAATTTAAAGGCATGAATTTGAGTTTGAACATGGCGAGGGGGAAGCCGTCTCCTGAACAACTCGAGCTTTCAGCTGATATGCTAAAAAACCTGGAATATTCGCAGCTTTTCAGGCCTGAAAGCAAAATTAATGCTGGAAATTATGGCGAGCTAACCGGGATTTTTGAGGCTAAAAAATTTTTTGCGAATATATTAGAGGTTTCGCCGGATTTGGTTATTGTTGGGGGAAATTCAAGCCTGAATCTGATGTATAATTATGTTGCCATGGCCATGCAGTTTGGAATTTTAGGAAACACTCCTTGGAATAAACTCGAAAAAGTCAAGTTTTTATGTCCTGTTCCGGGATATGACAGACATTTTGCAATATGCGAACTATTTAACATAGAAATGATAAATATAGAGATGGATGAAAGCGGCCCCAGAATGCATCAGGTTAAAAAAATTGTTGAGTCAGACCCCGCAGTTAAGGGGATATGGTGTGTCCCGAAATATTCAAATCCAAC
>CADBXQ010000013.1 GCA_902798675.1 Oscillospiraceae bacterium | reverse complement strand
CATCTCTTCCTTCGTCTCCCCAACAGCCAGCCCGCCAATCGCATATCCATCACAATCCAAAGCGGCTATCTGCTTCATGTTGTCCTGCCGTATATCCAAAAAAGTTGAGCCCTGGTTGATCCCAAACAAAAGCTGATTTTGATTTATAGTCTCTTTTTTAGAGTTTAGAGCCTGAAGTTTTGAAAGACACCTCTCAAGCCACCTAACCGTCCTTTCCGCCGACGCCTTGGTGTATGCTCTGGTTGAAGGATTCGCGATGCACTCATCAAAAGCCATTGCGATTGTTGACCCCAAGTTAGACTGAATTTGAACGCTTTGTTCAGGCCCCATAAAAATTTTTTCACCATTTAAATGCGACGAAAAATAGACTCCCTCCTCCTCTATCCTGCGAATTTTAGCCAGAGAAAAAACTTGAAATCCTCCACTATCTGTGAGCGTGGGGCGATTCCAGGACATAAATTTTTGCAAACCTCCAAGCCCGCGAATCACCTCATCACCGGGCCTGAGGTGGAGGTGATATGTGTTGCAAAGCTCAACCTGACATTTTAAATCAACCAAATCCCAAGACGAAACCCCGCCCTTGATCGCGGCCAACGTCCCAACATTCATAAAACACGGCGTCTTAAAAGTTCCATGAACAGTCCTGACTTCTCCAAGCCTTGCTCTGTTTTCTTTTTTCAAAAGTTTAAATATGCTCATAAATAATTCCTTTTGCGATAAATATTCAAAACACATATATAATTTAACAATAAATCATAAATAAATTTTTAGATCAAACAATAACCATTGCATCTCCAAAACTAAAAAATCGATATTTCTCTCTAACCGCCGTTTTATATGCACTCATTGTGTTTTTATGGCCCGCAAACGCGCTAACAAGCATTATAAGCGTGCTTTCAGGAAGATGAAAATTCGTAACCAAACAATCAACAACGTTAAATTTAAAGCCTGGATATATAAATATATCAGTATATCCAATATCTTCGCATATGCACTTGTTTTTTATATATACACTTTCCAAAGTTCGGCAGCTGGTCGTCCCAACGCTAAAAACTCTTTTTCCGTTTTTGCGCGTCTGATTTATTAAATCTGCGGTCTTTTTTGGCAAATAGTAATTTTCAGCATGCATTACGTGTTTTTCTATATCATCGACTTTAACCGGTCTGAATGTTCCAAGGCCAACGTGCAACGTGACATGCCCAACGCCAACTCCCTTGATTTTTAGACGCTCAAACATATTTTCAGTGAAGTGCAACCCAGCTGTTGGAGCCGCCGCAGACCCAAGTTCGCGTGAATATATTGTTTGATATCTTTCACTGTCTTCAAGTTTTTCAGAAATATATGGAGGCAGCGGAATTTGACCAACTTTATTCAATATATCATAAAAATTTCCGTCATAGTAGAATTTAACAAGCCTTTTGCCATCCTCTAAAATTTCCAAAATTTCTGACTTTAATTCGCCCAAAAAGCTAAAAGTTTCTCCAATTCTGGCTTTTTTTGCAGGCCGACAAATAATTTCCCATATGTCTTTTTTAACTTGATTTAGCAATAAATATTCTATAGAGCCCCCAGTTTTATCATTTTTGCCATATAATCTGGCAGGAAAAACCCTTGAATCGTTTAAAATCAAACAGTCTCCTGGAGTTAATATATCACACAAATCGTAAAATTTAAAATGAGAAACCTCTCCCGTTTTCCTGTCAAGCCTTAAAAGCCTTGAATTGTCCCTGGGCTCCACGGGATGTTGGGCAATTTGGGATTGGGGCAGTTCAAAATAAAAATCCTTCTTTTTCATACAAACAATCCTTTTTTATACAAAACGTAATTTTTAACTGGCATTTCGCATAAACTCGGAATTTGTTGAGTCAACTTTTTTGTATTGATCAACCACCGATTGCGCAACCGAGCTGATTTTTTTCCTCAAATTTGACGGCGAAATTATTTCAACATCAGCGCCATATTTAATCGCCCAACAAAGCATCGAATTAACATTAACGCAAACCTCAGCCTCTAAATAATCATCATCTTCATAAATAAATCGACAATTCTCAAATTCATCAATAATATCATTTATAAGCAACTTTTTCGCTTTGAATCGAATCAATTCACTCTCACCACAACACACATGCATTCGTTTGGAAATATATGAATCAATATCAAAATTAACGACTTGGTTGGGCTTGTCCTGTTTATAGTCAACAATTTCAATGTCAGTCATATAATCTATTCGAAGCGACAACAATTGTTGATTACATAGCAAATATGGCCATCCATTCGATATTATTATCCGACGCGGAACAACCGTATACTTTTCCGAAGATACGTTATGTAGCTTTTTATCGCATTTATACGAATTGTAGTTAAATTTCACCTTTTTATTTTGAAATATTGCCTGATTTAAAATTTCAACAGTATAGAAAAACTGCCTATTTTGATGGCCTGATTTTTTGAGTGATTTAATATAATTTAAATTTGAACGAAATGATTTTGTTGAAAAGGAAGATAACCTATTAATTAATGAATTTTTCTGGCTATGTGGAATATATTTTGCGGCTAAAAGAGTGCTGATAATAATGCTGATTTCGCAATCGCTAAATTCCGAATCAAAAATATAATACCCTTTGTCATATTGAATTTCAAAACCCGCGTCAATCAAATATTTAATATTTCTCGCAACCGCCCGCCTTTCGCATTCAATCTCAAATTCATCTTTCAATAATTTTATAATTTCTTTTTGTCGAATATGTTTGTCTTGATCCGTGTGATTTTTTAATATGTTTAATATATATATTGGCATTAATTTTTTGTGGGGTATTGTCTTTAACAATTAAAGTCGCTCCTTTATTTTATATATATGCGTTTAAATATCAATTAATTCATATATATCAACACTCATATCCCTCAGAACAACAAAATTTCAAATCAAAATGGTTGATATTTTTATTATTTTATGTTAAAATTATACTGGATGTTTTTTTATATATGAAAAATTAATTTGGAGGTTTTAACATGAAAAATCCGATCATAACAATAAAAATGGAAAATGCAAAAGAGATAAAAATTCAGCTATATCCCCAAATCGCTCCCAACACAGTTAAAAATTTCATACACTTGTCAGAAAAAGGATTATATAATGGAACAATTTTTCACAGAGTCATCCCAAACTTTATGATTCAAGGAGGGGACCCAACCGGAAGCGGAACGGGCGGATCAGGCAAAAACATCGCTGGGGAATTTGCCATAAACGGCTTCGACAACGATTTAAAACACACGAGAGGCGTTATATCTATGGCAAGGTCTGCAATCCTAAACAGCGCCAGTTCGCAATTTTTCATCCTCACCGCAGATTCACCACATCTCGACGGAAGCTACGCAGCGTTTGGAAAAGTCATTGACGGCATGGACGAAGTTGACAGAATCGCAAATCAAAAGCGAGACTCCAAAGACAGACCCATCAGCCCCCAAAAGGTTGACAGCATAACCGTTGAAAAGTTCGGGGAAACATATGAAAAGCCGGAAACAGTATAAAAACCTCAGCCCGACACCAAATTGCTCATATCGTAAAGCCCTGGCGGTTTGTTTTTTATAAAGCAAGCCGCTTTTATCGCGCCGACTGCAAATATATCCTTGCTTCTAGCACTATGCGACAAAGTGATGATTTCATCATTCCCAGCAAAAATAATCTCATGCTCACCAACAATTGTCCCTGCTCTGACGGTGTGTATGCCTATCTCGCGGTCATCTCTTTCGCGCCTTTGATCATGCCTGTCAAAAACATAGCTATATGAATTATTCGCTTGCTCATTAATGGCATCGGCAATCATATACGCTGTCCCGCTTGGAGCATCGATCTTTTGGTTATGATGCTTCTCAACTATTTCTATGTCAAAATTTTCACCCAACACAGAGTGCGCTTTCTTTGCCAAATTCACCAGTAAATTTATTCCTAAAGACATGTTGGATGTGAAAAACACAGGAATTTTTTTCGAAGCAGCCTTTATTTTATCTATCTGTTCTTGATTATATCCTGTTGTCGCTAAAACAACGCCTATTCGATTTTTTATCGCAAAGCTTAATATATTTTCCAAAGCGCACGGGTTAGAAAAATCTATTATGACGTCTCCTTTTGTCGATGAAAAGTCTTTATATACAGGGAAATCACATTCATCCTGGCCGTTTATATCAACGCCTGCAACTATTTTACAATTTTCGTCATCTAAAACCAGATCCGCAACAACATGCCCCATTTTTCCATTAGCGCCGCTCAAAATTATAGAAATCAATTTATTTCTCCTTTGTTTTAATGCTCAATTATTAGGAAATATTATATTAAACTATATTTTTTTAAACACAATTTCAAAGCCTCCATCTTGCTTGGTTCCAAAGAACAAAGCGGAAGCCTGCAAGGGCCAACCCCCATGCCCATAAGGTTCATCGCGTCCTTAACGGGAATCGGATTAACATCAATAAAAAGCGCATGAACCAAATCAAGGAATTTCAACTGAAGCTCAAGGCTCTCTTTGGGCTTTCCATCCAAATAAAACTGACAAATCTCATGCGTCTCTTTGGGAACAACATTGGAAAGAACAGATATAACACCCTTTCCTCCAAGCGACATTATCGGAACGATTTGATCATCATTCCCGGAATAAATGCTGAGCCTATCGCCACAAGCCTCAGCCAAAGAAACAACATCAGAAATGACGCCCGACGCCGCCTTGACGCCAACAATATTGTCATGATCCGACAAAATTTTAAAGGTCTCGAGGCTGATTTTGCAACCAGTCCTGCCAGGTATATCATATATAATCAAAGGAATGTTAATGCTGTCAGCAATTTTCAAATAATGCTTAACAAGCCCAGCCTGAGAAGTTCGATTATAATATGGACTGACGACTAAAACCCCATCAACCCCTAAATCTTGAACTGATTTTGAAAGGTTAACAGCATACTGGGTGTCGTTGCTGCCCGTTCCCGCAATAACAGGAATTTTGCCATTTGCTCTTAAAACGACCGTTTTTATGACCTCACTATGCTCTTCATCACTCAATGTGCATGGTTCTCCGGTCGTCCCGCAGACTATAATAGCATCTGTTTTGCTGTTAATATGCCAATCAACAAGCTCTTTGAGCTTTTCATAGTTAACCGAGCCATCCAAATTCATAGGGGTTATCAGCGCAACGCCCGCCCCTTCAAATAAACAATGTTTCATATAAATTCTCCTATTTCAAAATAAAATCAATAAAGTCTAAAATATAACGCTTTTGAATTTCTAAAAATGCCCATCAAAATAGCCTTTAGCGGCCAACAATTCCGCCATCAAAATCGCCCCGCCAGCTGCTCCGCGAATTGTGTTGTGCGATAAGCAAACAAATTTATAGTCATACTGAACATCCTGGCGCAGCCTCCCGATGCTGATGGCCATTCCGTTTTCCAGATTCCGGTCTAAATTAACTTGAGGCCGATCGCTTTTTTCAAAATAATTCAAAAATTTTTTAGGAGCAGTCGGCAATTTTAAAGCTTGAGGCTCTGATGAAAAATTTTTCCAAATATGTTTTATATTTTCTATTGATGGCGTGTTATTAAAACTAACAAAAACAGCCGCCATATGGCCATCGGAAACCGGGACGCGCATGCATTGCGTTGAGATGGATATGGAAGTTTTAGGAATTATTATATTATTTTCGACATCACCCCAAATTTTTAAAGGCTCAATTTCAGACTTCTCCTCTTCGCCGTCGATATATGGAATAATGTTGTCATTCATTTCCGGCCACTCAGCAAACGTCTTACCAGCGCCCGAAATGGCCTGATATGTGCAAACCAGAATTCGCGCAGGCCCATATTCCATCAAAGCAGATATCGCGGGAACATAACTTTGAATTGAGCAGTTGGATTTAACAGAAATAAAACCGCGCTTGATCCCCAATCTCTTTCGCTGAGCAGCTATTACTTGGACGTGACTTGGATTGACTTCTGGAATGATCATCGGAACATCAGGAATGCTCCTGCAGGCAGAATTATTCGAAACCACAGGGCACTCAGCCCTAGCATACGCCTCCTCCAAGGATTTCACATCATCTTTTTTCATATTGACAGCGCAAAACACAAAGTCAACCTCGGACGCGATTCTTTTTATGTCCTTTCTTGCATCCAAAACCGCCATATTTCGCGCAAATTCAGGAATGTCTGACTTTAATTTCCATCTTCCCCCAACAGCCTCTTGATATGTTTTTCCAGCGCTTTTCGAAGACGCAGCCAGCACTTCAACATTAAACCACGGATGATTTTCCAGCAAAGCCAAAAAACGCTGCCCAACCATTCCCGTAGCGCCTATCAAACCAACCCTAAAAACCTTCAAAATAAATAACCTCCACAGTAATTTATATGACATTTAGTAAAATATTATAACACGTGCGGCATATTTATGAAAAATAACCAAAATTTCTAAAACGAATATAAAAATACATAAAAGCAGGCGCTCATAATCAACACACATCCGGTTACATATTACCACTAACGCGCGCAAATGTCAAGCAAATAAAAAAATTTTTAAATTTTTGTTGGGTTATATTTGTCTCCATAAAACCTCTCCTTAAAAAATCCAACTTTTGCCTCAAAAACCTCAACAAATTCAACCATCCTTGATCGCGTTCCAAAAAACAATGCAAAAATGTGGTAAGCGCCGCCAGCTCACAACTAACTGTAATATTAAATCTTCTTAAACCTCCCTGCCTCTTTAAAAACGTCCGCAACAAGCGGTATGTAAACGCCGATAACAAAGGCTTGCTGCTAAAATCATGTCCTTCCATATCATTTCAAAACTTTGAAAAACAATAAATTTTCCAGTGTGAATCCAAAAAAATTTTAAAATTTTTATCAAAAACTATTGACAAAATCTTTCACGCATGATAGAATGTTGTACAAGTCATGAGCTTTTTTATGCGAGTGTGCTGGAATCGGCAGACAGGCACGTTTGAGGGGCGTGTGTCAATTGACGTATGGGTTCAAGTCCCATCACTCGCACCAATTGAGTCCGATCATTTTCGCCCTAGAGCTTTCCTAGGCTTGTGGTTTTATGTATTTTGTTAGGATTTAGGTCTGTGCAGTCAACTATATAGCATGGTTTCCCGAGTTTTTGAATTTTCTCGATTGCTTTTTGTAGTAGTTGCTCTTGTCGCGCGTTTTCCTCTCCCTCTTCTGTGTTAAGTTTTATTATATGTATGCTTTCAACGTCTTTTTCAAAGCTCAGTTCCCCATGAATTTGAAGTTCTATGTATGAAAAGTCCAGGTGTTTCGTCTTGATTTTGTGGATTAAATTAGGATGTTTGGGCGATATGCTCCCGCTTTTTATGTGCTGCGATATCAGTTTAGCAAGCCTCCTGGAATGCCCCGGTATGCAGGTGATTCGTGGATTGTTCGCTAAAGTTGGGGTTATTGAGCGCTCTCCCAGTTTCCACCTGTTGTCGAGGCTGTCCCCAATCGTCAGGGTTGTCCGCTCCAGAACGTTTTCTTTCTTAAGATTCATTATCACATTGCCGTAATAAAAAGGAACGTCAGAGCCATCTTCAATGTCTTGGCGCTTGTCTTTGCAGGACAAATACCCATATTTTTCATAGTCACTTGCCTCAATTTCGGATATGTCAACGTTGAAGATTTCAGCTGTCGCCCATCTCCTATCTATGCGCTGTTTGTCATATTTGGAATTTTTGATTGAATCCCCATCTATTTGAACCGAAGACTTGATTTTGTCTTCATCTATTATAGAATTTATGCATTCTATATGTGTTGCCATAGAAAAGTCGCTTTCGTTAACTGTTTCTTTTAAAAAGTTTTCTATGGTTTGGATTTCTTCGCTTGTGTATTTTTTCTTTTGGATTTTATCATAATAAACTTGGTCGTGATAAGGCGCATATTTCAAAAGCGTCTTAGGCTTTGCCGCGCTAACAAAGCAACAAAGCAGGTTGACCATTAATAAACCAAAAATTAAAAACATTGATGTTATTCTCGACTTAAGCATAAATATCCCCCTCTTTTCAACTATAACATTAACAATATAATATATTATAACATATCTGTTTATTTTTGTCAAGCACTATATGTGCTTTTTATATGAGCTTTTAAAAATTCACACAAAAATACCCCTCCCTAAAATCATTAAAGAGCGGTGTATTTTATAATAATATCATAAATTTTATTGTATTTCATAAATTTTCGAATTTAAACAATCAACAAACTGCATATCATGAGTCACCACAACAATCGTATACTGCTCAGAATTAAGCTCATTTATTAATTTAACAATCTCCCCTCGATTGTCCTCATCCAACGCAGAAGTTGGCTCATCAAAAAAAATTATCCTCGGATCCAGCATCATAGCTCTTATTATTGCGAGGCGCTGTTTCTGCCCTCCAGAGATTGTGCTAGGATATGCACTCGCCCTATCATAAAGCCCAAATCGCCTGAGCAATGAATCGATCTTTTTTCCATCATTTTTAACTATTTCCAAATTTCCTCGAACGGTCAAATTGGGAAACAAATTATAGTTTTGAAAGACTATCCCAACTTCCGACAAAATTTTGGACTGGTCCCTAGATTTAGCATACACTCCATCCTCAACCAACTTCTTTCCATCAATGATGATGGTTCCTCCGTCTATTTTTTCAAGGCCAACCAGACACCTCAATAAAGTTGACTTGCCCCTTCCAGACGAGCCAACAATTGTCACTATCTCGCCTTTTTCAACGCTAAAATTCAAATTTTCAAAAATTATGCTGTTGCCAAAGCGCTTATTGATATTTATAGCATCAATCATATTCATCAGACATACCACCAAAAACTATTCAAATTTCAACCTTTTTTCGAAAATTTTAAACGCCAAATTCACCAAAGAACAAATAAACAAATACATCGCAGCCGCAACAACGTATGCAAAAATGTCTGCGCTTGAATTTACTATATTTTTCGCAGTTGTCAACAATTCTATAACTCCTATAGAAAAAATCAACGCCGTATCCTTAACCAAAGCAACCGACTCATTGCAGATGGAAGGCAAACAAACTCTCAACATCTGCGGAATGATTATCCTAAAAACAGCCTTTAGCTTAGAAATTTTCAAAACCTTTATGCTTTCAAACTGGCCTTTATCGACATTTTTAAGCCCTCCGCGAAAAATTTCAGCAAAATATGCAACATAATTCAATATAAAAGCAAACGCTCCAACCAAAAACCTGTCATTCACCTGCAGCATCGGAAAGATGAGCGGCAACCCATAAAACAGAAAAAATATCTGGAGCAAGAGCGGCGTTCCCCGCATAATCCATATATATGTGTCTATTAAAAATCTAAAAAATTTCAAACTATTCTTTCGCGCAAAACACAAAAGCAAACCAAAAGGAATTGAAAACACCCAACAAACAGCAAACAATTCCAAAGTCACCAAAAGCCCTCTTAACAATTCTATAAACATCAAAACCGCCCCTGATTTTCAAGGCATAGCTTACATTTCCATTCTAAGCTGAAAAATTCAAGACATTGGTTCCAAACCACTTTTCAGAAAGCTTCTCCACAAAACCCTCCTCAATAACAGTCTTTAAAGCCGCCTCAACCTGATTTTTTAATTCAACATTTCCTTTTTTAAAAGCTATGACATAGTCCTCAGTTGAAATTTCTTCATCCAAAGCCCTAAAATCATCTTTCATTGACTCTTGAGCTAAATAATGCCTGAAAACAACCTCGTCAACAACAGTTGCATCCGATTTCCACAACTTGACATCATTCAAACAATCAACCATACTATCAAGCTCTGTTATGGATTTCGCATTTTTTCCGACCTCGCTCTCCTTTAGCGCCAGCATCCCCGTCGAGCCCTTCTGAGCGCAAATCAACCTCTGATTCAAATCCTCCAAAGACTGAAACTTTGAATCTTTTCTGACAACAACAATCTGCCTATTTTTCATATACGGAGAGCTAAGCAACATGCTCTTTTCCCGTTCGGGCGTGTATGACATTCCGTTCCAAATCACATCTATTTTCCCCGAGTTCAATTCAAGCTCTTTAGCGTCCCAATCAATGGGCTGAAACCTAACAGTTTTTCCCATG
>CADBXQ010000012.1:9970-23761 GCA_902798675.1 Oscillospiraceae bacterium | reverse complement strand
AAAAGACCATGACTATGTTATTTACAGGACAGAGCAAGCAAAATTTCGCGCTGTCATCGATCAAATAGTTGAATCCCATAAAAAAGGACAACCCGTTTTGGTTGGAACGGTTTCCATAGACAAGTCTGAGCGTCTCAGCGCTCTTTTAAAAGAAAAAGGCATCGAGCACACTGTCCTTAACGCTAAACACCACGAACGAGAGGCTCATATCATCGCTCAGGCGGGCAAAAAAGGCGCAGTCACAATAGCAACCAACATGGCTGGGCGCGGAACAGACATCATTCTTGGCGGTAATGCGGAATATATGGCAAAGGAAGAGATGCGAAAAAGGGGATACTATGAAGACCTCATAAACGAAGCAACCGCATATGGAGACACTGATGATCGAGAAATTTTGGAAGCCAGAGAAACTTTTAAAAGCCTAAACTCGGAATATAAAAAGATAGTTTCTGAGAAAGCCGAAGAGGTTAAAGCAGCTGGAGGATTGTTTATCATCGGAACTGAGCGCCACGAATCCCGGCGAATAGATAATCAGCTGCGGGGGCGTTCGGGACGTCAAGGAGACCCTGGAGAAAGCCGGTTCTATCTCTCTTTAGAAGACAATCTGATGAGGCTGTATGGCGGGGCGAGAATTGACAAAATGATGAAATTTTTAAAAGTTGATGAAGATATGCCAATAAAAAGCAGGATGTTGACTAATGTTATAGATAATGCTCAGGCTAAAGTTGAGGCGCAAAATTTCGCAATACGTAAAAGCGTTTTAAAATTTGACGACGTCATGAACTCCCAGCGTGAGATAATATATAAAGAGCGTGAACAAGTTCTTGAAGGCAAAGATATGAGAAACAGCACTGTCCACATGATGACTGAAGCCATTGCAGAGGTTGTTGACATATATATTCCAGATCATGTTTCCTATGAACATTGGAACCTTGAAGGTCTGCGGGACTATTTTAGCTATATTTTGGATGAAAATGACTTAAAGTATAGTAAAGGTGATCTTGCGGGCGTTAAAAAGCAAGAACTGATTGAGGCGATTAGCAAAAAGGCCATGAGCATATATGAACAAAAGGAGAAGATGGTTGGCCAGGAGCGCATGCGTGAGCTTGAAAGGGTTGTTATTTTGCGGACGGTTGATTCTAAATGGACAAACCACATCGACAACATGGAGGAACTGCGCCGGGGAATCTATTTGCGGTCGTATGCTCAAAAAGACCCTGTTATTGAATATCGAATCGAAGGCTTTGCCATGTTTGACGCAATGGTTTCAAGCATTAAAGAAGAAGTCACAAGGCTTATCTTGACGATTCACATCAGAACCGAGCAGGAAATCAAAAGAGAGGAAGTCAATAAAATTCCGGTTCCTGTCAAGTATAAAGAGAGCGCGGCGGGTCAGGAAAGGCGCCCAATTCGAAACATTCACAACGTCGGCCGAAACGATCCTTGTCCATGTGGCAGCGGTAAAAAATATAAACATTGCTGCGGTAAATAATCAAATATAATTAAAATTATAAACGCTTGTTGATAATAAAAGATGTCAGTGAAAATAGATTTGTTGGCATCTTTTTTTATTTAGATATATATTTTTATTAAATGCGTGATTTATCTTAAGGAGAAACAAATATGAATAAATTCTATGGAAAAATCGAATTATTAGGTAAAGAATATAGTTATAGTGTTATAGGATATGAGATGATAATAATCGACTCTAAGGAAGATATATTAAGGACTCATAAAATTGATCAAATAACCAACAGATGGCTTGAAACCAAAATAAATGAAGGAATAAAATTAATAGTTAAATTATCCTATAAATACGCAAAAGAAAATGCGCTTATTATGAATATTATCGCTTTTTTTAGTGTTTTTGATATACCAAGCCTTTTTGCTGGATTCGACAGATATAAAGTTCCAAAAAGAAAAGATGAGATCCACAAAATAACCTACGTTAGCGACGTTTTGGACTATTTTTTTAGGCCAAAGGGATATGAAGGTTTTGTTTCAAATTTGATTAAATCATTCCACGATGATGCGAAACTGAAAAAAGGAAATTTCAAACATTATTCGTTTAATTATAATAATAAGAATTTTGTCATGTATTTTGGAATTTTGAATGAATATAAACGGGATAATCGATTTGTTTTTGACATACATAGTCTGTTAATTATTGAATGTGAGGAAAATATTGAACTTGACGAGGTGTATAAAATTTCTGTGTATGTTAAAACTTTTTTGGCGCTTGTTTCAAACAAACGAAAAGTTTACTTTGATGAGATAAAAATAAACCACCCCTATGGCGGAAATGAATATAAACCCGGCTATTTTTATTTAAATCAAGGAAAAAAAGAAAATGCTAATTATTGGCATACACTAGAATATAATGACGTTGAAGATAATATTCAAGAAATTATGGACAAAATAATTGAAAATGATGTTTTATTTATTCTGTTATTTCAGTATGACACCAACTATATTAAAACTATTGACATAATAAATATATGCGCTGCATTTGAATGTCAATTTAAAGCAACATATCATCATGAATTTAAGTGTCAATATCGAAAGATTTATCCTGAATTTAAATGTCGATTTTTTAAAACTTGCGCTAGATTAAACAAAAATAAAGTGTCACTGCGACAAAAAATAGAATATGCTCTGGCAGATTTTGAAAAATTTTATGAGCAAACACAAACATCAGACCGGCTCTTTAAGATAGAATATGATTTTAAGAAGGATTATAAAGAAATGCCAAGCCGGATTGTTTACGCAAGAAACATGCTGGCCCACGGGGATAAAAAAAATTTTCAAATAAATGATGATGTTTTAACAGACACCATTTTATTGCGTGCTATTATATATTTTATGATTTTTAAATCTATTGACATGGTTTCACAGAATATTATGAAATGCATTAGAAAATTTACTAGATTTCATATCTGATAAAAATCAAAAACAGAAGTCCGTTTTTAGCATGCGTTTTGTGTATTTTGCACTAAATTTGACTTTAAATATTGTGCATAATTTACCTTGACATTAGAAATTTTATGAGTTATCATATATATATGGGTATGAATTTCTAGGAGGAGAATTTTGACATGGACACGGATGGCACTACTCGAAGCGGCTCGCCTGGTCGAATTTCTAGACTTTTTGGCTCAAAGCCGCCGAGTAAAATAACAGAAGACGACATAATGTTTTTGGTTGAAACTGGCGAAGATGAAGGCATTTTGCTCCGAAGCCAGTCTAAAATGATAGAAAATGTTTTGAAATTTCGAAAAATAGCGGTTTATGAAATTATGACCCATAGAGTTGACATAGAGGCTGTTGAGGAACATGCCAAAATTGCTGATGTTTTGAAAATTGGCGTTGAAAATGGTTTTTCTAGGATACCCGTTTATAAAGAAGACATAGACAACATAATTGGAGCTGTTTATGTTAAGGATTTGTTGAGGCTGATTGGCAAGGAAAATGTTGAAGACAAGCCGATCGGTTCATTCATTCGCGAATTGCCATATATTCCTGAAACTATAAAGTGTTTTGACCTGTTTAGGCAGTTCACAGAAAATCACCAGCACTTTGCCGTCGTTGTTGACAAATACGGCGGAACATCTGGCATTGTGACTTTGGAAGACATATTAGAAGCGATCGTTGGGGAAATCCAGGATGAATATGACGATGAACACGACGACATAACAAAAGTAAACCAAACAACCTTCATTTTGCAGGGGCATGCGGCTTTGGATCGCGTTTCCGAGGCGTTGGGCGTTTTGCTTGAAAGCGACTCCGATTTTGACACTATTGGAGGCTTTTTGATCAACGCTTTAGGGAGGATCCCAGACGAAAATGAACACCCCGTTTTAAAATTTGGCAGGATTGAGTTCACGGTTTTGGTTGTCCAGAAGCGTCACATCGCTAAGGTTAGGGCTGTTAAATTAGTTGATCAACGCTAGATATTTATTAATATTATTAAGAAAGTTGTGGTTAATATGATAAAAGAGAAGTCTTGTGGCGCAATTGTCTACGCCTTTATTGATGAAAAATTGAAATTTTTGCTGATCAAAAATGTTAACGGGAGACATTGGTCTTTCCCGAAAGGACATGTTGAAAGCGGAGAAACTGAAATTGAAACTGCTTTGCGAGAAACAAAAGAAGAGACGGGGCTTTATGTTGATTTGGATTCTCGTTTTCGCGAGACGGTTTCATACACCATCGGCAGCAATGTTGAAAAAGATGTTGTTTATTTTATTGCAAAAGCTAATTTGGACAATAATGAAGTTGTTTTGCAAAAAGAAGAGGTTTCAAAATATGGCTGGTTTGAATTTGAGGGCGCAATGGACGTTTTAACTTTTGATAATGACAGGAGAATTTTAAAAAGCGCAAAAAAATATTTGAAAAATGTTTAATATTTTTATTGATAATTGAATAAGTTCGAGTTTTTTTATGTTTTAAAGCTCGAATTCTAATTTTTTCTATAGAGTTAAAGATATCACTTTGCCACTTGATTTATATTTAATATATTTCACTCCCGACAAATCAAACATGCGTTTTGCAGCAATGACGCTGTCGGTTGAAAAATATTTGTCTAGTTTATATATAACCGACTTTATGCCTGACTGTATTATCGCTTTGGCGCATTCATTGCAAGGGAAAAGCGTTGTGTATATTCTGGATCCGTGGAGGATATTTCCGTTATTGTTTAATATTGCATTTAATTCTGCGTGGCAAACAAAGGGATATTTGGTTTTTAAAGCGTCTCCCTCCCTGCTCCAGGGCATGTCATTATCATCACATCCTGTCGGCATCCCATTATATCCGAGTGAGAGGATGTGGTTGTTGGGAGCGACGATGCACGCGCCAACTTGGGTTGTTGGATCTTTGCTTCGTTTTGAGGAAAGTTCTGCAACCCCCATAAAATATTCGTCCCATAATATATAATCTTTGCGCTTTGACATATTTTAAAATCTCCTTTAATTTTGCCATGAATTTTTGGTTTTATTGAAAAAATCCTGACGAGATTTAAGATATTTCAATTTATTTATCATATCCGAGAAAAAGCGCGGACCAAAAAACAGCAAAAAGTTTGCAACCGCCATAGCCGCAGCAACTGCGTTAGACCATCTTAATGCAAAAAGTGAAGATATGATGCTAAAAAGCAAAACCAAAGAGCTAAAATATCCGAGCCACTTAACTTTAACTGGAATTATAAAAAATATCATCACCGAGAGGTCTGGATATAGCGCTGCAAACGCAAGAAACAGCGACAAATTCAAAAAAGTTGGGTTTGACTGGCCAGCCAACAAGCCGCCTAAAATGGCAAAAATCAGGCCTGTTGTGTAGTATACCGTTAGTTTAAACTCGCCCCAAACCGATTCCAACCCGGTTCCAATAAAATAGAGAAAATATAGGCTAAGCAGAATAAATATAATATTGCTGCCCAGAGGCGAAAATACTGAACTTGGAGGAACAAATATGAATGTTACAAGGCGCCATATTTGACCGCCAAAGATTAAATCGCGGTTGAAATAAATCAGAGAGGATAGGGTGAAATTGTTGTTTTGCGCCATAGAAACCAGGTCAAAAAAGTAGACAAGGCCTGATATTATGGCGATCCATAGCGTTAAATTTGGGATTTTAAACCAGGGAATTTTTCGTTCCAATCTATAGATCCACATGAGCAATTCTTCCTTTGCAAATTTAATTAAAGCAGCTCTAATTATATCACATAAAACTCAATCAATCAACAATTAATTTCATAAATTTAGAGAGTTTAGAGTTGAAAAAGTAACAAATCCTAATGTTTGATTAGGTTATATTTGTTGCAATCAAGACTCCTCCTTAAAACATCCTAATGTTTTTCTTAAAAATTTCCAACATATTCGAATATCCTTCCTGCGCTTTAAAAACCAATGCAAAATTTAAAGTACCACCAGCTCACAACTAACTGTAATATTAAACCTTCCTAAAATGCGAGATCCTCTCGAGCCGCCAATAACAAGCGGTATGTTAATGTCCGCGAGGGCGGGTCGATTTCAAGTTTTCACGCTTTTTGACCTTGGCTTGTTGAGGAATTTTGAGAAAGCTTGGGCATTTTAAATTAGGTTTAACTTGCATGGCTGATGGTTGGCGAGCGGCGTTTTAATTGGCTTTATCATTTATTTTTCAGGACAATCTTGAGGACGGTTTGAAATAGGAATTTTTTGAAATTGAATGCTGATATTTTCAGAGGAAGGATTGAATCGAGACAAATATAACCCAAATCAGACTTTTTTTAATCTTGACTCGCTATTTAAATCATTATATAATAAATTTGGGGGTTTTTATGAATAAAATTTTAAACAATTTTATTGAAGAAATTAAAAGCGATCAAAAGCTCCAATATGAATTCAAAAAATGCAAAACCCTTAAACAACGCCAGGCCCCAAGCTTAAAAGATGACAACAAAAAAATCCTCAACTTTAAATCACACAAAATATCTCATTTTAACTCCGGTTTGAGCAATGTTCAAGACAGTCCATTATATAATAAAAATGCCACAAATTTTTCAAAAGGAAATTTGGAATTCACATTGGGAGGAAGCGTCCAAGAGCCGACAATATGCATAAAATCTAGAAAGGGTCAGCAAATTAAAAATCTCAAAATTTCAGACATTCCAAAAAGCCTTTTAAAATATGGCTGTTCAATCGAAATCACAAACGGCATTGACTCTTTGACTGTTGACAAAGATGATGATGTTAAATTGAAAATTTCCGATTCATGTCAACTAAAAGCCGCTAATGTTTCCCCTGAAAATAAAAAATATTTTGCAGATGAGATTGCTGTTTGGGAGAAAAATTCCAACAATAAGCCCGAAAAGCTTGTTAAAGTTTTTAGGCAAAATGGAACTTGTGAAAAAAATCAAAACCAAGTCAAATATTCAATTGAAAAATACAAAATTTCCCTGGAAGGCAAAAATATTAGCATTCAAAAGTTGCCGCATTCATTAAAATTGATTAGCCAAAAATTCAATAAGCCCTTCAAAACAAACTAAATCAACGCATTTTTTAAATAGAGCCGAGTTTCTTTATTTGTGTGAAATATTTGGTCAGATATTGACAAAAAGTAATTTTTGATGCTATAATATTTATAGCGAATAGATTTTCCTTTGTTGCTTTCATTAAATTGACTTTGACGCGGTTTGCTCCTGTTTGCTGCAAAACATCAATTGTATACCCACCTCAAAATTTAACAAAAATTTCAAAAATTCGCTTGACAGGTTAAAAATTTTTTGGTATAATGATGCTGTAGTTTATCTGTTGGAGCAGGATTATGAATGTTTTAGTCACCGGAAGCAGCCGCGGGATCGGGAGGGCTGTTGCACTCAAATTTTTGGATGAGGGCTTTAATGTTATAGGTTTTGATATACAAAAATCTCAAATAAAAAACGTAAATTATGTTCATATTATACAAAATATATGCGATGATTTGCCAAATTTAGACAACATTAATATAATTATTAATAATGCCGGAATTCAAGAAGGAAACGTGATAGATGTTAATTTAAAGGGAACAATTAATGTAACCGAAAAATATCTTAGCCCAAACATTAAAAGCGTCGTTTTCATCGCTTCCAGCAGCGCGCAAACCGGATCTGAATTTCCTCAGTACGCTGCGTCTAAAGGGGGCGTTGTTTCATATATGAAAAATGTTGCCTTAAGAATTGCAAAATATGGAGCGACCTCTAACTCTGTGTCCCCCGGCGGGGTTATAACCCCCCTGAATCGCCATATACTCGAAAGCAAGGATCTATATCGCAAGGTTTTGGACGAAACTCTTTTAAATAAATGGGCAACCGCTCAAGAAATTGCTGATTTTGTATATTTTGTCGGAGTTGTCAATAAAAGCATGACAGGGGAAGACATTTTTGTTGATAATGGAGAAAAATTAAAGTCTAATTTTATTTGGTAGATTTGCTTTAAAACTAGTTTTTCTACGCCGCCTAGTATAAAAAAGGAAAGAGGAAATTTTGATGAATGTTCTTTTGGGAACGTTGAGTTTTTTTCTAACATTTGGTTCTATGGCTTTTATTGAGAGGTTTTTTAAAAAAGAAGGGCTATATGTTTGGATATGCGTTGCAACCGTTGCTTCAAACGTTTTAGTTTGCAAAAGCGTCGATTTTTTTGGCTTAACAACCAATCTCGGAAACATCCTGTTTATTTCGGTTTTCTCAGCCTCAGACATCATGAATGAAAAATATGGCTCTGGCCACAGCAAAAAAGCCGCAGTTTTGGGCGTTGTTTCCCAGATTGTTTTCTCTTTGGCTTGCTCTTTTTCTCTTCTCTATGTTCCAAGTTCTGTTGATTTGAATCACGCCAGCATGGCAAATTTGTTCTCGATGAATTTGCGAGTTAGCTTTTCGAGCGTTGCAATGTATATTGCAAGCAGTTTGTTTGACATATATCTATTTTGTAAAATAAAACAAAAATATCCTAATTTTTTGTGGCTGAGGAATAATATTTCAACAATAATTTCAAGCTGTCTTCAAAACTATATTTTCGCATTTTTAGCCTTTTTTGGAACATACGACCTCGCGACTTTGCTGTCAATAGCAAGCGTTGCGTGTGTTTTGGAAGCGGTGATTTCTTTAGCCGGAACGCCGTTTGTGTATTTGGCCAAAAATTCTTCCCCATCCGACAAAAAACCCCCAAAGCCTGTCACCTTGGGAGATTGTTGAATTTTTTATAAACATGCTTGATATATTTTGACTATGTCATCTTTGTCTAAATCTTTAAATCCCTTTAGCGCCCCATTTTTCGTTATTCGCCCTGCCATGATTTCAAAATATCTGTCGTCAATGTTTAATTTTGTGAGTGTGTCTGTTAAATTCAAATCTTTATATAAAAATTCTTCTAATTTATATATTGCTTTTTTTGCAACCTCCATTTTGCTTAAATTTTTGTCTATATCGAAAACATTAACCCCAAATCCATAAAACCTGTCAACGTTTTCTTCATCTAAAACATATCGCATCCACCTTGGAGTTAGGATTGCAAGGCCAAGTCCGTGGGTTATATCATAAAAAGCAGACAATTCGTGTTCAATAGGATGGCAGCTCCACTCGTGGGTTTTGTCTTGTTTAATCAGTCCGTTGATTGCCCACGACGATGTCCACATCAAATTCGCTCGCGCTTGATAGTTTTTGGGCTCTCTGAGTGCTATGGGGGCGTGTTTTATGACTGTTTTCATGAGCCCTTCCATAAATTTATCCAACATATACATAGCGTCATATGAATAAAAATATGTTTCTATTATGTGTGACAATATGTCAGCGCTGCCGCAAGCTGTTTGATATTTGGAGACGCTATATGTCAGCGTTGGGTCTAGAAAAGAGACTTTGGGGCGAAGGAAGGGGCTCGCTTTTCCAAGTTTTTCCTTGGTTTTTTCATTCGTTATGACGCCGCATGCGTCCATTTCAGAGCCTGTTGCGGCTAGGGTTAAAATGCTAAAAATTGGGAGAGCTCTTTGAATTTCTGCCTCGCCCGTCATGAAGTCCCATGGGTCCCCGTCATAGTATCTTCCAGCGGCGATGAATTTTGCTGCGTCAATGACAGATCCGCCTCCAACGGCTAAAACGACGTCTATGTTTTCTCGTTTGCATATCTTGGCGCCCTCTAAAACGGATGTGCTCCTGGGATTGGGCTTAATTTTTGAAAGCTCAAAGACTTCAACGCTCGAGTTTTTGAGTTCGCATATTATCTCGTTATATAGGCCCAACTTTTTGATCGTCCCTCCCCCATACACAATCAAAACTTTGCTGCCGAATTTTTTGATTTCGCTCGAGAGGTTTCCTTTGATTTGATTTGGTCCGAAATAAACCTTGGTGCTTACGTCGTAAATAAAATTTTGCATTTAAAAATCCCCCTAAACACTATGTTTATCGTTTTATACTGTTTGGAATATATACTATCAGATCTTGGCCTGCGTTGTCAAGTGAAATTGTTTAAAAATTCTCAATATTTTGCTAACTTGCGCGCAAATATACTCATTGTATTAAATCTATTTTTTTTAAATTTTAACATTTTATGTAATTTATTTTTGATTTTGTCATAGATTTTATACTGGATTGTTAACATTTTGTTGGTTTTCAACAGCAAAAAATTGTGGTATACTGTTTTTTTAACTCAAAAGTACTTGATGGAGGTGAATGAAGCTTTGAAAAATTTAATTAAAAACAAAATGTTTGTTGCGATTTTTTTAGGCTCAGTTGCGGTTTTATCTGCAATAATTGTTGCGGTTGTTGTCATAATTCAACATCATAACTCAACCTTGCCAAAGGAAGCCAGCTTTTTGGGAATAAGTCTTGCCGGAATGAAGGTTGAGGAGGTTGAAAAGGTTGTTGACGAAAAAATCAATCCTTTATATGAAAATTTTGACATAAATTTGGCCTTTAAAGATAAATCTTTGAATATAAATGCGGGCGAATGTGATTTTTGCTATGTTGGCAAGGAGGTTTTTGAGGCGGCCAAGGAGACCGACTTTAAAAATGGCGAATCTGCAAATCCTGCTGTCCACTATGACGAGTCTAAACTAAATGAAAAAATTTCTCAATTCGCTCAAAATTCTTTGGTTGCGCCAATAAAGTCTTCATATAAAAGGGTTGGAGACAGTCTCTTGGTTTCGGCGGGGTGTTTAGGTGAAAAAATAAATGAACAGTTGGCAGAAAGCGAAGTTGTTAGTCTGGCAAAAGAAATGTCAACCCAAACCATAAGTCCTCAAAGCGAGCCTGTTTCGGGGGATAACATTGAAATCGACATTGAAAAAATCAAAAACGAAGTTGCTTGCGCGCCAAAAGATGCCAAATTTTCAATTTCTGACTCGGGGAAAGCAAAATATGAAAATGAAGCAGACGGCATTGATTTCGATCTTGAAGAGGCAAAAAAAATAATAACAGATCCCAAAAGCGGAACATATAAAATTCCTCTAAAAATAACCAAACCTCAAGTCACCGTCGCTTTGCTCAAAGCCCAGCACAGTAACGCGGACTGCCCTGATGTTATTGGAACATATACCTCAAACTTTTCAGCAGCAGAAGTCAACCGAACCCACAATTTGCGCCTTGCGTGCGCGGCAATAAATGACAAAACCCTGGCTCCGGGAGAGGTTTTTTCTGCTCTTGAAACAATCGGCCCAGGAAACAGATCTCAAGGCTATAAAGACGCCATTGTTTTCACTCCAAACGGCCAAACTCAAGGGACTGGCGGAGGAATTTGCCAGGTGACTTCAACGCTATATATCGCTGCGGTTTACGCCAATATGGACATTGTTGAAAGACACAATCATAGCTATACCGTGATTTATGCGCCGGTTGGGCAAGACGCTGCGTTTGATTCAGGCGGAGTTGACTTGAAGTTTAAAAATACGCGCCAAACGCCGGTTAAAATAAAAGCCACAATGACAAATAATGCCTTAACAGTCACAATTATGGGCAAAAAGAATCCTGCAGAGGACTGTGATGTTCAAATGACGTCCTATGTCGAATCCAGGATAGGCAATAATGGGTGTGTTGCTGTTGCAAACATTGTTGTTCGAAAAAATGGCGCAGTTATCAAAGAACGAACCGTTCGAAGCAGATATAAATCCAAGTGAGTTGAAATTTTGATTTTAAAGTTTGGCTGTTAAAAGCTGTAATAGTATTGACAAATTTGTCACTTTTTGTTGATATAAATTTAAAAATATTCCTGAATTTTTGAGATTTAGGGATATTTTTATTTTTAAAATATTAAAAAACCATACAAAAAGTAACATTTTATTGTTAAATAAAAAAACAATTATTAGAAAAAATTTAATATATATTATTATATAGGCAAAAATCAGCCCAAAAAAATTTACAATTTGTTAACAACTTTTTGTAACTAATATGTTATAATTGAAAACATGTTATAGATTTGTAACAATTAATTGTAAATTTTTTAACACATCGAGGGAGGTTGTTTTAATTGAAAAAGTTTAATTTAAAATGTGCGCCAGCAATTATTTCCATATCAATCGCTTTAAGCAGTTTTGCCGGCCTTGGGGTTGCTGCGTTTTCTGCGGATGGGATGGATTTTTTGTCTGCTGAGGAAATTGTTCTTCCAGAAGAGCTTGCTTCTGGCGAAGGAAAAACTTTGAGTGAGCAATTGTTTGATGGAAGCGGGGCCGCTTTGCAAAGTCACGCTGAAAAGCCGGGTGGTGGAAATTCTTTTGATTTGGGGGATTTGCCTTCAAAATCTGTTCATTCTACCCCACTTGTAACTAAACTCGACCGAAGCGTTGGAATCGAGATTCAAGAAAAACGCGAAGAAGAAGCAAGGAAGGCCGAAGAAGCGAGAAAAGCAGCTGAGGAAGAGGCCAAAAAAGCCGCTGAAGAAGCAAGAAAAGCAGCTGAGCAAGAGGCTCAAAAAGCTGCTGAAGCCTCAAAAAAAGCTGAAAAATCCAAAAAATCCGCGAACAAACCAGCCACTAACAAATCTTGTCCGGATTCTTCAAGTCCCGCCCCCGCTTCAAGCTCTTCAGCTGGACAAGCTGCTTTCGACGCAGCAAAAGCCTGCATCGGACTCAAATATGGAACCTCAAAAGAAGGGATTAGCCTGGATTGCTCCGGCCTTGTAGCGTATGCATATAAAAAAGCTGGAATAAACCTGCCCCACAGCGCCCGAGCTCAATATGGAGCATGCAAAAAAATTTCCGCCAATTCGCTTCAAGTTGGTGATCTGGTTTTTTGGGCATCAGGAAAAAATGTCAATCATGTTGGAATATACGCCGGAAACGGACAAGTTCTGGAGTCCTCTGTTCCGGGAAAACCCATAGCAATTCGCAAAATATGGAGCAGTTCCGGCCAGTCTGTTATTGGTTATGGAAGGCCGTGAATATCGCTACATATTCCGGCTCGGCAGCTGACTTTAAAAGTTGGCTGCTTGTTTTATTTTGTTTAAAGCTCTTTTTAAAATTTCGCCAAAAAGCTATTGAAAAATGCAATGAATTTTGATAGGCTTGTTTTACATAGAAAAAATTTGGAGGAAATGCTAATGAAATGTGTGGATATATACACCGACGGAGCGTGCAGCGGCAATCCTGGCCCGGGAGGATGGGGGGCTATTTTAAAATATGGGAAATATAAACGAGAAATGAGCGGAGGAGAAGCCCAAACAACAAACAACAGAATGGAGCTTTTGGCGATAATATCAGCACTTGAGGCCTTAAACGAGCCATGCAAAGCGCATATTCACAGCGACTCAAAATATGTTATTGATTCAATAACTCAAGGCTGGGCGAAAAAGTGGAAGGCCAATGGCTGGATGCGAAACAAAAAGGAAAGGGCCTTAAACGTTGATTTGTGGGGGCGTCTTTTGGGTTTGCTTGAGAAACATTTGGTTGAATTTGACTGGATCAAAGGGCATTCTGGCCACCCTGAAAACGAGCGGTGTGATCAAATGGCGGTTGAAGAGTCAAAAAAATTTTTGTGATATTTTGTATATTTGTAAACATTTTGCAAAAAAATAAAAACTGTTATTTAATTTGTAAAACCAAAACCAGCTTGAGATATATTTATGCTTGAAAAAGAGAGGGAAATGTTATATAATTTTAATTGTTAGGGATAATTATTTTATAAAGTTACAGACTTTGGAGATGAGTTTTTTATGAAAAAACCTTTCATTTACATGGATAACGCAGCAACAACCAAAACATCTGACTCATGTTTTAACGCAATGCTTCCATATATTCAGCAACATTACGGCAATCCCAGCAGCATATATTCAATCGCGCATGTCGCAAAAG
>CADBXQ010000012.1:0-9962 GCA_902798675.1 Oscillospiraceae bacterium | reverse complement strand
ATTTTGAACATCATGCTGTTTTAAATGCTTGCAAAAGCCTCGAATCAAACGGCTTTGAAGTGATATATTTGCCTGTTGACAAAGACGGCCTAATCTCTCCGAAACAGGTTGAAGAAGCAATAACCGAAAAAACTGCTTTGGTGACGGTGATGTATGCAAACAATGAAATAGGGACACTTTTGCCCATACCAGAAATTGGGGCGATTTGCCGCCAAAAAGGCGTTTTATTCCACACCGACGCAGTTCAAGCGATTGGGCATGTTGAAATTGATGTCCATAAACAAAACATAGATATGCTCTCAATTTCTGGCCACAAAATCCACGCTCCCAAAGGAGTTGGTCTTTTATATGTTAATAAAAAAATTAACCTGCCAAATTTGCTTGACGGAGGGGCTCAGGAGCGCGGGAAAAGAGGCGGAACCGAGAATGTTGCCTATATCGTCGCGCTGGGGCAGGCTTTGGAAGATTGCGCTAAAAATATTGAGGCTCGTGAGAAAAAAATCGAAATAATGAGAAATAAAATAGTCGAATCTGTTTTAAATGAGATTCCAAAAGTTAGGATTAATGGCTCAATGAAGCATCGCTTGAGTGGAAATATCAACTTTTCATTTGAAGGAGTTGAGGGCGAATCCATATTGCTGCTTTTGGATTCGTTCGGGATTTGCGCTTCCAGCGGCTCTGCATGCACTTCGGGTTCGCTGGATCCATCACACGTTTTGCTTGCAATTGGCCTGCCCCACGAAATAGCGCATGGATCGCTTCGAATAAGCCTTTGTGCCGACAACACAGAAAAGGAAGTTGACTATGTTATAGACACCATTCCGAAAGTCATTTCANGGAGAGTGAATTAAAAATGGCTATGGAATATTCAAAAAAGGTTATGGATCATTTTATGAATCCGAGAAATGTTGGAGAAATTGAGGATGCTGACGGCGTTGGTGAAGTTGGAAACGCAAAATGTGGAGACATAATGAAGATGTATTTAAAAATTGAAAATGGGCTCATCAAAGACATCAAATTCAAAACTTTTGGCTGTGGATCCGCGATTGCAACCAGTTCTATGGCAACCGAGATGGTTAAAGGAAAGCCGATAAGCGAAGCGATAAAATTGACAAATAAAGCTGTTGTTGAGGCTCTGGACGGATTGCCACAGGTTAAAGTCCATTGTTCGGTTTTAGCAGAACAAGCAATTAAAGCGGCTCTTTGCGATTATTATCGGCGACAGGGAGTTGATCCTGAGCCAATTTTGGGCAAAATTCCTCCAACTGAATCCTGTCATATTCATGACTAATTGGATTTTTTATCAACACAGGAGCTAAAATATGTCTGTTTTGAATATTGTTTTGGTTGAGCCTCAAATACCTCAAAACACAGGAAACATTGCAAGAACTTGCGCCGCAACTGGCTGTCGGCTTCATCTGGTTGAGCCTTTGGGTTTTGAGATTGATGATAAAAAATTAAAAAGAGCCGGCCTTGATTACTGGCAGTATTTAGATGTTGTTATATACACGGGGCTTGATGAATTTTTAAAGTCAAATAATAATGATAATATGTATTTTTTCACGACTAAAGCGCAAAATATCTACTCAAATATAAAATATTGCGACAATAGCTGGTTGATTTTTGGCCGTGAAGACGCCGGTTTGCCGGAAGAGCTTTTGAAAAAAAATCCTAAAAATTGCGCAAGAATCCCTATGGGAGCGGGAATTCGCAGTTTGAATTTGTCTAATGCTGTTGCGATCGGAGCATATGAAGTTTTAAGACAGTGGAATTTTCCAAGTCTGACAAATAAAGGAAAATTAACAAAATATTGTTGGGATAAATGATATTTAAATTAACTATTCAATATTTTTTGATATAATATACAGCGAAGGTCTTTTTTTATATAATTTTAAATTTAATTGAAAATTTTAAGGAGCTAGCTATATTATGGACAATTTTAAAATAAAAACCATAAAAAAATGTATAGAATTGCTTGCTGTGGTTGCTTTGATTGTTGGGTCATTTCATGGCTTGAGCCTGAGAACCCTTGCAAATTTAGACCAGGAAGAAAATTTTTGCATGGATAAAATGAACAATTTGCCAATAGACGAGGATTTTTTAACTGAAGCAACAAAATTGCCAAATATTGATGAATTAGATGAATCCAGGCTTGAAACGGTCGTGCATATGAACGATACAGTCGAACAAGTCGTGCTAAACGAAAAAAGTTGTTATGATAAAATATTTCAAGAAGTTCAAAAATTAAAGCAAATATCAAAAAATTCTCAATCCGATCAAAAAAAAGAAGATGCAGATTTGCAAGAAAAAATGCACCTGGCCAATGAAATATATCGTTGGGTTGCGGTAAATATTCGAGCTGATCATGAATCTTTTGAATCTGTCAAAAATGATGAACAACTTTATGTCAAGCCCCAGGATGAATATTTTGTCTATGATCAACGGCTGGGCTTTTGTGAGGGATATGCACGGCTTGTGAATTTGATGATGCGGATGGCTGAAATACCCTGCATATACGTTGCGTCGATTAACGGGCCAACTGAAAATTATGGCCATGCATTCAACGCTGTATATATTGAAGACACTCGCACGGATCGAAAGGGATGGACCTTGTTGGACGCGGCAAATGCTTGCCCCGGAGGTTTTGACAGATATAAATCACTCACTAAATTTTTGTTTGGGGAAGCTTTTTTTAATCTAGACTTTTTTAATAATATAATGCCGAAAAATGATGATTATGTTAAAAATATTTATTATTCATTGGAAATTTCTTGCGAAAAATGTCACAATCCGTCTTCGGAATTTATTGAAGAAAAAAACAAAAAAGTTGAAGATGTTTTGAAAATTTTAAACAGCGACGAAAAATATAGAAATTGTTCACATTTTAAAGAAATTAAATTTTTCAATCAGTCTGGATATTTATATTTTAGCTATAAAACCGACATAACCATGACACAAGCCAAAGAGATTCGAAATCAAGTAACTGGATTGGAAAAACTAGATGCTTTAACTAATAATATAAACGACATTGATGAAAAAAATCAAAATAATTATTATTTTAAAGAAAAGTTTGAGGAATTTTTCCCTGCATTTTATAATTCTAAACAATCCTTTAAAGATGCTAATATGAGAATTATTGAAAAATGTTTTCATAAAATATCCACTTTTGAAATTGACGCAAGAAATATAAACACGCCAATTTTGCTTGGAGAATCCCACGAAGGAAATGCCCGTTTAGACCTCAATTGTCAGGTGGATATGGACATATCCTGCTTTTCGTCTTTGTCGCCAGATGAGCAAAAAAATCAGCTAGACGAGATCAAACAGACGCTTAAAACGTTAAATATTTTTGATGACCGCATAGAGTGTGGTGATTTATTTCAAATAGATAATAAATATGGAATAACAGTAAATATTCCCGGATGTGTTGAAAAATTAAAGCTTCACGGTGATATATCTATCGATATAGGAGATGCTGATGAATTGATTGAAATAGACACGACCAATTCGAAAATATATGACTTTGAGGATGGAATTTTATATGAAAAATTTGATGGCAAACGGGGAAAGGATATCGCAAGAACAAAGAAAAATCCAGTGAAAATCTAAAAATATTTAATTTAATAAATAAATATATCACAAGCTGTCTTTAAAACGCGGCTTGTTTTTTATATATATTTTTAACAACACACAAAAATTTATAATGAAAAATAGACAAAAATTTTAATCAAACTTTGTTAATTTTGTATATAGATTAATTTTAATAAACTATTGACAAGTTTTGCCACACATTGTATAATATAAATGATGATACTTTTAAATAGTATTATCTAGACGAAATTTTATATTGTTCATCAAATATTAATTGCAAAGGATGTGATTATCATGAGTAATTCGATGAAAAAATTAAAAAAAGGTGTTTTAAAAAAATCTCTGGCCATATTTTTAGCGGTTTTAATTTGCATAACGTGTCTAACTGTTTCAGTTTTTGCCGCTGCGGAGGGGGAAGAAATGTTTTGCAATGACAAAATGAACAGTTTGCCAACTAAAAGCAGAGCGTTTTTTTTAGAAACCACCAAATTGCCTGACGTGAATCGGCTGAATCCAGCGCGTCTTGAAACTATTGTCCACTCTAACGGTTCAAGTGAATATGTTTCCGTGAATGAACAGGCTTGCTACAAAAAAATTGTGGAAGTTGTCAAAAATATACAACAAAGCGTCAGAAACGGAAATGATTTAAAAGCTTGGGGGGATGACTGCTATAAATATATTAATTTACCAGAAAAGATGCGTCTGGCCGATGCCATTTATCGATGGGTTGCCGAAAATATACTTTATGACTTTGAAACATATGACATAGTCGAACAAGACACAAACGGCAGCCAGGCCACATGGAAACCACAAGATGCATATTTTGTTTTTAAAACAAAAAAGGGCGTTTGTGAGGGATACGCAAGGCTTACAAATTTAATGATGCGTATGGCCGGCATACCGTGTATGTATGTTTCCAGTATTTGTGGAAAAGATGACTACTGCGCCCATGCATTTAACGCTGTTTATATTACGGATGATGTGAATGGAAGGCAAGGCTGGACGCTTGTTGACCCAACATGGGCTTCTCCAAACGGATCAGACGGAAACAATCCAAACGCCAAAAAAACCATTTCTGGAGCAATAAAATTTTCAAAAGGTTGCTTTAATGTTTTTAAAAGGAATGATGGTTATTTAAAAGAACTTTATAATAATTTCGCAATTTATGTTAATCAAATGGCGGATATGGGCTGCGGTGAAATAGCTGCTCAACTAAACAAAATTTCGCCAACAATTTTGAACAATTTAAATCAACAATACCCAGACGGTTCACACTTTCAAAAAATCCACTTTTATAACGTAAATGGCTCTTTACGCGTTCAATATCAAGCGGATATAAAAGCTCAAGATATGAAAAAATATGACGCTGATATGTTAAAATCTTGCGTGGATGAATTGGCGGGAAATTCGGAAAAGAGTTTTTGTGTGTGGCCAACAGGACAAGCAGATTCAGTTTTAAATGACCAAAACTTTCAGGGACTCTGGTTCACGAATTCTTGTTTTGAAAGAATAAACAACCATTTTCAACAGGATAAAGCCAAACAATATCTGGCAGCCATTAAAAATATATGCGAAAATGTTGTTCGCAAACATTTAAAAAATATTGCAAATGCTTGGAAACCTCAAAATGCTGTGAAACAATTAAACGACGAAATACATACAAGACTATATGCTTTAAACAATGCGTATAATGACATCGCCGGATTTAAAAATTTAACCTTCAATTTGAAACGCAAAATAAATCCGGTTGATGGACAAAACAGGCTTTATAATATTTTGACATTAAAATGTGAAACTGCGTTAGACGAAAGCGAAATCAGAAATCGACTGGATGAAAGTTTTTCAAATGATACTGCGTTTTTAAAAGAGCAAAAAGCAAAGGAAGATCAAAAGTTTTATAAAGAATTTTTCCCAGCATTCTATCAACCGGATAAATCAATTGAACATGCTAATAAAAAGGTTATTAAACATCTATATCATAAACTTTTTGCATTTGAATTTTCACACGAATTTTGGGATGAAAGAATAAACTTCCCGCGCCTTAAAGAAACTTCTCATGAAGGAAATGCTCAAATAGAGCCCGCTGCGCCTAAAGATGAAAATAAACCATATTATGTTCCGAGTGAACTCTTAAAATATGGTTTGGAAGTTGCCATTCCGTGTAATGTTAAATTTCTGGTTTTAACAGGAGATGAGCTTGTGAATTTGGATGATGCGTTGAGCTTGCAGAAAGTTACCGGAGTATCTAAACACTATATTTTAAAGGATGGCGATGTGTATGACCAAAAAGGAACGCTGATTTTTGGAAGAGTTAAAGATGATAATTACGGCAGTTCCTATAACTACAATAATTATACAGATGACAATAATACGTACAATTATTCAAGCGACAATAACACTTATAATTATACATATGATAATAATACTTACAATTATTCAAGCGACAATAATACTTATAATTATAATACATATGACAATAATACTTACAATTATACATATGATAGTAACACTTATGATATCAATAATAATTATAGTACATATGATAGTAACACTTATGATACCAGTAATAATTATAATACATATGACAGCAATACCTATAGCTATAGCATTAAAGCCAAAAAGAAAAACCAACAAAAACGCTATATTTGCGCAAAAAGCAAAAACCAGCAAAAACGCAATATCTGTGCTAAAAGCAAAAATTCACAAAAACGCAGAGTTTGCAGCTAAAGAGAGGATATATTAAAAGATTGAAAATAAATCAACATATACAAAGGAAGCAGACTGGATTGATTTTTAGTTTGCTTCCTTTTTGTTTATCAAATTTCCATTTCGCTCAAAAGTTAGGTTGACAAAATTTTATTTTTTATATATAATTGGCCTGTGATGTGAAGGTGTTTTAAATGGAGGAAGAAATTTTTGGGGAATTCAGGCGTTAAAAAAACTCTTTTGCTTTCCATATACACCGGCCTGGCAGCCGTTTGTTTTGCATATGGTTTTATTATATACAGCACCGGCTCCGGAACAAGCTTTTTTATCACTTGGTTTTCAATCGGAGCTGTGTTTTTGGTGTGTGATATTGTTGTCGCTTTCAATATATATGGCAAGATTCCAAAAATTTTCAAAAAGGTTCTTCTGCTTTTTGCTGCTATAGTTTTTTCCAGTTTTATTACTGTTGAAAGTTTTATTATCAGCGGATTTTTTTCGAATTATGCTGGCAATTTAGATTATATTATTGTTTTAGGCGCTCAAGTTTATCCCGAAGGGCCAAGCTCTATTTTAAAATATAGGCTTGATGAGGCAGCGAAATATCTCAAGCAAAATTTAAACACAAAATGTATAGTTTCTGGTGGGCAGGGGCATAATGAACCTTTTGCGGAGGCGATTGGCATGAAAAAATACCTTGAAGACGAGGGAATTGACGAAGAGAGAATTCTTATGGAACCCGACTCCAAAAACACTAATCAAAATATTACAAACAGTATAAAATATATAGAACCTGGCAAGTCGGTTGGAATTGTGACTAATAATTTTCACATGTTTCGGGCGCTTCAAACAGCAAAAAAACAAGGATTGAGTGCGCCCCATGCAACTGTTGCAGGGATGGACAATCTATATCTTCCAAACAACATGTTGCGAGAATATTTTGGCGAGCTCAGTTTCCTAATTTCTCAAAGCGGGGGCTAAGAATGATTGGCAAAAAAGCTATTGTTGCAATGAGCGGAGGGGTTGATTCGAGCGTTGCAGCTTTGATTTTAAAACAGCAAGGCTTCAACCTAATTGGCGCAACGATGAAGCTGTTTGACAATGAAGATGTCGGCGTTTGCGCAAAAAACACGTGCTGCTCTCTAAAAGATATTGATGACGCAAGAAATATTGCATATGGATTAAATATTCCATACTATGTCTTTAATTTTTCACACAAATTTAAAGCGGCTGTTATTGACAAATTCATACATGCATATGAAAATGGCCTAACCCCAAACCCGTGCATTGACTGCAACCGATATTTAAAATTTGACAAATTGCTTCAACGGGCCAAAGAGCTCAACTTTGACTATGTCGCAACAGGCCACTATGCACAAGTTGAATATAATCAAAAAAGTGGGCGCTGGATTTTGAAAAAAGCAACTGATCCACATAAAGATCAAAGCTATGTTTTATATTCGCTGACTCAAGATCAACTTTCGCACACTTTGTTTCCACTTGGCAAAATGAACAAAAATGAGGTTCGGGCAATCGCAAAAAGCAACAATTTCAACAATGCAAAAAAACACGACAGCCAGGACATTTGTTTTATTAAAAACGGCAAATATTCGGATTTCATCAAATCACACACAAATAAGAACTATCCGCCCGGAAATTTTGTTGATGTTGACGGAAAACTCCTGGGGAGCCACAAAGGCATTATACACTACACAATTGGCCAAAGAAAGGGGCTTGGCTTGTCTTTCCCTCGGCCGATGTATGTTTTAAAAATCGATCCTCAAAGCAACCAAATAACTCTTGCGCCAAACGAAAAAACATACACAAAAACGCTGATTGCCAGAGACATAAACTTGATTTCAAAAGAAAATTTATATATAAAAACAAAAATTAAGGCTAAAGTCAGATATAATCAACAAGAGCAATGGGCCGTTGCCGTTCAGCTCAACTCAAACCAAATCAAGGTTGAATTTGAAAAGCCCCAACGCGCAATAACTAAAGGCCAGGCGGTTGTTTTATATGACGAAGATGTTGTTGTTGGCGGGGGAACAATTTGCGAGACGTGAGAACATAACAAATCCTCAAAAAAATCAAGCCAGCCCAAAAATTGAGCTGACTCAACGCAAACCATTAATCTTAATTAACTGTTTAATTATTGAAGTTCAACATTCAAGTTAAAGAAAGGCAACAACTTCATATCCGCTATTTCTTCCTTTTCACAGCAACCAGGAATGTATGAAACTTTATAGACATTTTTCCCATCCTCATCAAAATAGAAAACCGAAGGATACACTTCCAAAACACTGTTTTTATAATCAGTCTTCAAAAACAGACTCTCAGCTGAAAAGCTCACATCTTTATTAATATTTTTAATTTCATAAAATTTATTGTCATTTAATTGAACAAGAGGTCTAAAAGCGTTCCCGCTTGATTTCTGATGTTTATATTCATTTTTCGGCGGTTTGCTTTCATTATATAAAACAATGCCAGCACTACGCAAATATTTCACCTTTTCACCTTCGCCAACAATTTTAAGATATATAAAGAATTTTTCACTATCTCCTTTTCTGAATATATCCAATAACACACGAGAAATTTTACCGTTTGCTGCAAAAGACGTGCTATACCTCACACCGTCACTGTCGCCATCAGTATCTTCAGCCCATTTCGCATTTTTATTTAAATCACTAATATTTAAATATGATTTAGGTGATTTAAAGTATAATATTTTCGATATAGCGCAACTGTTAGCTTTAGGGGCTATTTCAACTTTACATTGATCTTTAAACAACCATCTGAATTTATCACTCACATTCAAATCTTTATCTTCCAGGACATAGAAAATTGAAACACCCGCATGTTCCTCATCATTTAACTGAGCCACAACATCAATATCTTTTTCAGGGACTTTTTCAGTTCTTGCTCGACAGTCATCTGGCAGGTTTAATTTATATTTTTTGTTGACCAAATCCAAAAATTTGACAGGCGCAAACTTAGTATTAACAATCTTAACATAAACCCTTTTATTTAAGCCAACCTCAGGATCAGCAAATGCAAAAACAATCTTGTCTAAATTTTGGCTGAAAATATCCGCATCCTTAGCACTGACAAGATCAAGTCCAAGCGCTTTCAAAACATTTAAAGCTCGATTCTCATCTCCTCCATCGCTGTTATACAATTCATTACTAAGTATGAAGCGATATGCATCTTTAAGAGTTGTAAATTTATTATCCTCTGTATCCAAGTCTAAAGTATATGTTGCGCTCCTTCTTTTGTCATATTCTTTATCATTAATTTTTATTCCTCTAATTGGCAGGTCTTTGGGCCGAACAACGATGGATTTAGTATATGTTTTAGCTGGGGTTATTGCTTTCAATTCAAACCTTCCAGTGCCTAAAATTCTGAGCTTGCCATCCTCGATTACCGCAACGTCATTTCCCTCAACTATCTCATATCTAACGCCCTCCACGCCATTTTTTGAGATATCTTTTAAATCATATTCGTCTCCATATACACACTCTTTATCAGATAGACAGCCTCCAAAAGCATCGTCAAAACTAATAGTTATACTTGCTCGACAGTCATCTGGCAGGTTTAATTTATATTTTTTGTTGACCAAATCCAAAAATTTGACAGGCGCAAACTTAGTATTAACAATCTTAACATAA
>CADBXQ010000011.1 GCA_902798675.1 Oscillospiraceae bacterium | reverse complement strand
AAATTAGTTTTAAACTTAATGGAAAAGATGTTTCTTTAGAGTTAGATCCTTCCATGAGACTTATTGATGTTATTAGAGATGTTCTTCATCTTAATGGCACCAAAGAAGGATGCGGTGAAGGTTCATGTGGAGCTTGCGTTGTTTTAACTGATGGCTCTCGAGGGATGGAAGGGGCCATTGAAAAAGCCAGGGAGCTCGCTTTAGAAAACAAAAACAGCTTTATTCCAAGTCAATTCACAAATCCCGCAAACCCGAATATACATTTTAAAACAACAGACCCTGAAATTTGGAGCGACACCAATTCCAAAGTGGATATTTTTGTTGCTGGCGTTGGAACGGGAGGGACAATCACTGGAGTTGGAAAATATTTAAAAAGCAAAAATCCAGACATAAATATTGTTGCTGTTGAGCCGGCTGGTTCACCTGTTCTTTCCGGCAAAAAACCAGGCCCACACCAAATTCAAGGCATTGGCGCGGGCTTTATTCCAAAAATATTAGACACTGATATAATAGATGAAATTATTACAGTTGCGGACGAGGACGCTTTTGAAAGCAGGAGGGCTCTTGCCAAAAGCGAAGACTTGCTTGTTGGAGTTTCATCAGGAGCCGCAATTTGGGCAGCAAGCCAGGTTGCAAAAAGGCCAGAAAACAAAGGAAAAATCATTGTCGCCCTCCTTCCCAACAGCGGCGAGCGCTATCTTTCAGGAAGCATGTCTGAAAAGAAAAAATCCCCTCAAGCATAGTTTCTAGACTCAGAACTGTCAATTTTTTTGCTTGAAATTCACATCACCATTAATGGATCCGCCTCCAGTATTGACTATATTAGTGTTGTAAGTAACATTAATTACCGGCGCTGGTGGCGGCGGCTGAGGAGGGGAAGATTTCCCTCCCTTGCCGCCAGCAACAGCCATCAACGCGTCATCATCCAAACTTTTATCTTCATAGACATTCCGCAGCGCTAGATGCGCCCAGGCTTGCTCTAACTCCCCTTCTGAATACACAACGCCCTCTTTATCCGCAAATTCTTTAAATTCATCAATATCTTCAAAATGCATATCTTCAATATCTTTTTCATATTTTCTAAACAAATCCGAAAAAGTCATATTGCCTCACCTCTCAGACAAATCAAAAGTTCACACCTCCATAAATAGACCCTCCGCCAGTATCTACCCATTTTATGGTGGTGGAATGATCGCTATGATCATCAGTGATGTTTGTTATGTCGTTGATATTAGTGGTAGTAGTTTTCTTACTACTGGAAAACAATCCTCCGCCAGCAACAGCATTCAAAACATCTTCATCCAAAGCTCCATTTCCGGAGGCATTTTGGTTTTTAATGTGGCTCCAAGCTTGTTTTAATTCTTCGTCAGAATAAACAATTTTTTCTTTATCCGCAAATTTTTTCAGCTCATCAATATTTTCAACATGCATATTTTTGATGGCCTTTTCATTTTTTTCTAAATATTCTTTAAAAGTCATGTAAATCCCCTCCATTCACATATATTGACACCAAAATAACATATGTTTCTCGGCTTTAACCTCTAATTTAACAACTAAAAACTCATCACACCTCTAGTCTGTATACTTCCCGCGGTACGTACATATTTTTTCAAAATAGAAGTATCGGTGTGAGCATGTTTTATTTTTACAGTAGTTCTTTCAATCGATTGCTCTTTGCCCACTTCAGGGTTTATTTTCGTATCAACCTCAATATCTCCAATGCCTCCAGCAACCGCATCCAAAGCATTATCATTCAAGGAAAAGCCCAAGCACGACACACCTCTTTTGATTATTAAAAAGATATGCCCCCTTTAGCAACTATGTCACCTTTAGTCTCAACAAACTTCTCAATGACACTATGATCACTGTGATCATCTATTTGTTCCATAACTTTATTGGAATTGATATCTTTTTTCGTTACTTCAGTTTCGACGTTCACGCCAACATTAACACCGCCAAAGCCGCCTCCAGCAACAGCATCCAAAGCATTATCATTCAAAGCTGCTTCCCCAGAAGCATTTTGGCTTTTAATCTGGCTCCTGGTTTGTTTTAATTCTTCTTCAGATTTGAAAACTTGCTCTTTATGCATATTGTGGATGTCCTTTTTGTTTTTTTGAACATATTCTTTAAATGTCATTTTAACCACCATCCCTTTAATTCAAAAGTTAAAAGTCAAAATATAATCAAAATCAAATTTGCCATAACAGCCAATTGACAGCAACCATATCTATCTCAAGCTCTTTTATTGCAAAAGTGTCAAATACTAAAAAGAGAGCGTGCCATCAGTTTCTACACCACCGTCGGTTTTTAAATATTTTCTCTCAATAGAATGATTACTATGATCATCTTTAATAATAGTGATATCAGTGGCGCGTTCTGTGTTGTTTTCAACTGTAGTGTCAACGTTCACATCAACATCAACACCGCCAAAGCCGCCAGCAACCGCATTCAAAGCATGATCATCCAAAGCTGCTTCCCCAGAAGCATTTTGGCCTTTTTTGTTTTTTTCTGAATATTCTTCAAAAGCCATATAAATCACCTCCATAAATTTTTAAAAATCAATTAATTTTTTCAACACATTTTGTCTAGGTATCAGACGCATTAGTAAATATCATTTGCGTCTCTAACCTGCCTGGCTTGCTTTGAAACAATTAAACAGCCAGTCCATTTTCTAGTAAACATTGTTGATATTATGTACATATTTTATTTTCACGCAACCCCCTTTTTTTCATTTTCACATATAGGAATTCCAAAACCACAAATCCTATACACATTCAGTTTACCATATTTTAACCAATATGTCAATATATGTTGTGAAAATTTATATGCATTACATAATTTATTAGAAAAACTTGATAATTGCTACAAAATAGTGTATAATGAGGTGAGATTTACGCTTTAAGGAGGATTTTTATGAATATTATTGAGGATTTTTTGGGATCGGTTCCTGAAAGTTCATACAAATATGGTGAAAATATAATATTTTCAGCCGTGGCTATATTGTTCGGAGTCATATTAATAAAATTTATAGATAAAACTGTTAAAAAAACATTTGAAAAAATAGACAAGCAAGATTCATTGGCCATGCAAATAGTTTTAAAATTTGTCAAATATTTAATATACACACTGATATTGTTGATTATTTTGATAAAATTTGATGTTTCAACCGCTGCGATTTTGGCGTTTATGTCATCAGCGTTTTTGACCTTTGGAATAGCTCTGAAAGATGTTCTGTCGAATATAGCTAAAGGAATTCAAATATTATTCGCAAGGCCTTATTCTGTTGGCGATACTATAGAAATAGACTCTGTTTTGGGAAAAGTTCACAAGATTCAATTAATGTATACTCACATTCAAACTTCAGACAACCGAATCATTTTAATTCCCAATAATTTGGTGGTGGCCGGCAAAGTAACCAATTTTTCACGAGAATCCACAAGAAGGCTTGAAATGAGTTTTTGCTTGAAGGATGATTTCGATCTGATTGAGGCTAAAAAAATGATATACGAAACAATAATTTCAAACGACATGATTTTAGAAGCCATCCCTCCAGACATTCGATATGTTAGGGATGGCTTAAACTCCAAAATAGTCGCAAAAGTTTGGGTTGATTCAAAAAATTATGACTCGGTCAAAGATAATCTAACCGAATCAATAAATCTCAAATTGCGATAGAGGATTATATTTTTGTTATGCGCCAAATATTTTCGGCATAGTCTTTAATAGTCCGATCGGAGCTGAATTTTCCAGAATTAGCTATGTTCATCCAACATTTTTTAGCAAAATCAATCTTATTTTTATATTCCTGATTAACCTTGAGTTTAGCACGAATATAATCATTAAAATCGGCCAGCAAATAGTATTGATCGGGTCTGTGCCAACTGGCGCCCTTGAGAATGGAATCTTTCAACTCTTTAAACATATCAACGCTTTTTCCACAGTCCAGCAATCCGCTGTCTAACGCGTCTAGAACGCGCTTAATGTTTTTGTCAGTCTTATAAATTTCAACAGGGTCATATTTTAAAGAAATATCCCGTATTTGCTCAACAACATTCCCAAATATATAATTATTTTCCAATCCCGCTTCCTCAACAATTTCGACATTTGCCCCGTCAAAAGTTCCCAAAGTGACAGCTCCGTTTAGCATAAATTTCATGTTTCCGGTTCCTGAGGCTTCCGTTCCGGCTGTTGAAATTTGTTCTGAAACGTCTGCGGCGGCGATTATTTTTTCCGCATATGACACATTGTAATTTTGAACAAAGACAACTTTGATATATTTTCGAACTATTGGATCTTTTTCGATCAAATCAGCAACCGAATTGATAAGCTTAATAACAGCTTTTGCGCGATAATATCCAGGGGCGGCTTTTGCTCCAAAGATAAATGTTGTTGGCGTAAAATCCCGAAGTTCATTATTCTTAATTTTAAAATACAAATGCAATATAGCCAAAATATTCAAAAATTGACGCTTATATTCATGTAATCTCTTAATTTGAACGTCAAAAATCGTGTTGGGGTCGATGGAAATTCCTTCCTGTTTGTTGATATATTCCGCCAGTTGACAGCGCTTTTTAAATTTCAATTCCATAAATTCTTCAATAACAGATTCGTCGTCAACAAATTGTTCCAATTTTTTAAGCTCAGACAAATTTCTGATCCACGCGTCGCTTTTTAAAAGCCGGCTGATCAAATCCGCAAGCTCACGATTGCAAAGCAAAAGCCATCTGCGCTGGGTTATCCCATTGGTTTTGTTTTGAAATTTTTGGGGATATATTGAATACCAATCCTTAAAAAGGTCATTTTTTAATATGTCAGTGTGTATTTTAGCAACACCGTTTGTGTATGCGCAAGAATAGACGGCCAGGTTTGCCATATGAACATAATCACCTTGTATGGGCGAAATTTCACTGCATATTTTTTTCGAAACGCCAAGAAATTTCATCTCTTTTTCGAATTTATCTTGTATTAGCAAAATATATCCAAAAACATTCGGAATGATTTTTTTCATAAAGCTCTTTGGCCATTTTTCCAAAGCCTCAGCCATTATCGTGTGGTTAGTGTATGAAAAGGTTTTTCTCGCGATGCTGAAAGCTTCGTCAAAAGAGCAACCTTCATATTCACACAAAAGTCGAATTAATTCTGCAACAGAAATAACGGGGTGTGTGTCGTTGAGTTGGATTGCGCTCATGCTTGAAAATTGCGAAAAATCGCTTCCATATTTTTGCTTGTATTTTTTTATTATGTCCTGAAGCGAAGCTGAACAAAAGAAATATTGCTGTTTGAGGCGCAAAATTTTCCCCGAGTCCGTGTTGTCATTTGGATATAAAACGCTCGAAATGTCCTCCGCAAGATCCCTTTCTTTAACCGCTTCCATATACTTTGAGTCATTAAAAGCGCCAAAATCAAAGCAATTAACGGGTTCTGCTTGCCAAAGCCTCAAAGTTCCAACATGATCCGTCCCATAGCCCACGATCGGCATATCATATGCAACAGCAACAACTTTTTGATCGCCAAACTCGATCTCAACAGAGTCGTCTTCACGACGAACAGACCACGGATCGCCATATTTTGTCCAATCATCCGGATATTCAACTTGAAAGCCGTCTTCAATTTTTTGCTTAAAAAGCCCATATTTATAGCGAATTCCATATCCATCAACAGGCAGATTTAAAGTTGCGGCGCTGTCAAGAAAGCAAGCCGCCAGCCTTCCAAGCCCTCCATTTCCCAAAGCTGCGTCTTCGATTTCTTCCAATTGTTCGATTTGAAAGCCTTCATCACTCAACAATTTTTTAACATCATCATATATTTTCAAACAAACAAGGTTATTAAAAATTGCACGCCCAACCAAAAATTCGGAAGAAAAGTAAAAAACCCTGCGAGTGTTGTTGTGAGCCTCTATGCTTTTAATCCAATCATCTGATAAATATTCCATTATCGATCTAGAAAGAGCGTTATATATTTGAATTGATGTCGCATTTTTTATATTTTTATGGAAACATGTTTTTAAATATTTATGCATCTGTTTAATAATATTATACGCAGTCAATGGATATTCCTCCTTTTTAAACTATATTCGTCCATATAATTTGGTCATATGGTGTATTTTTTTTGCAAGTTTGCTGGTTGCCGCGCCCTTTTTCATCCTCCATTTCCAGTTAATTCCGACTGTTGAAGGGGTGTTCATTCTTGCTTCAGATCCAAGGCCTAAAAAATCCTGCATTTGAATTATCGACAGCTTGGAGACGCTAGCCATTGCGCCGCGAATCATTCCCCAATTTATCCCTTCAAACTGGCCAACATTCAAATATTCTAGACACAACTCTTGAATTTGAGGCTCGACACTGTTAAACCATCCAATCGCCGTGTCATTATCATGAGTTCCGACGTAAACGACAGAATTTGCGCAATAATTGTGGGGCATATAGTTGGTTTCTTCGCGCGTGTCGAATGCAAATTCTAAAACTTTCATTCCAGGAAAACCCGTGTTTTTGAGCAAATCAACAACAGATTGTGCGAAATGCCCCAAATCTTCAGCTATTATTTTAAGCTTGCCTAATTTTTTTTCAACTGTTTTGAAAAAATCCAAACCGGGCCCTTGAATCCAAACGCCTTTTGCAGCATTCATGTCTTTTGCGTCTATTGAATAGTAGCTGTCAAAGGCTCTAAAGTGATCAATCCTAATAATATCATACATTGTCTCATATGTTTTGAAGCGATCGCACCACCACGAATAGTCATTTTCTTTCATTTTATCCCAATTGTATAGTGGATTCCCCCAACATTGCCCAGATTTTGAAAAACTGTCCGGAGGACATCCAGCAACCCTTGAAGGCTTCATATCTCCAACCAAACAAAAATTTTCAGGCTCAGCCCAAACTTCCTCGCTGTTGCTGTCGACATATATTGGAAGATCTCCTATCAGCCCAATGCCATTTGAATTTGCATATTTTTTCAGCGCATACCATTGTTCAAAAAATACACACTGAGTAAATAACCAAAAATTAATTTCATCTTCATGGCTTTTTTGAAATTCAGCCAGCGCCCTTTCATCCCTAAATTTATATGAATCCTCCCATTCCCACCAGGGTTTTTCGCCATTTGCATGATATAGCGCCATAAACAATGAGTAGTTTTTTGCCCATTTATTTTTAGCAGAAAACTCAACAAGGTTCTTTTTATTTTCTCGAATCCAATTTTTATATGCAATCTTTAAAATATTCAACCTGTTGGCATTTATTTTATCAAAGTCAACGCTCTCCTGGTTTTCGCCCCAATCAATTAAATCATAATCGGATTTCTGTAAATAGCCGGAAGATTCCAATAAATCTAGGTCAATAAAACACGGATTTCCAGCAAAAGATGAACAGGATTTGTATGAAGAGCCAACCTCATCCGGCGGGCAAATCGGCAAAACCTGCCAGTATGACTGCCCCGCTTGTTTAAGAAAATCGACAAATCCATACGCCTCTTTTCCCATAGTCCCTATCCCATAGTCGGACGGAAGGGAAGAAATATGCATCAAAACGCCGCTGCTCCTGCTTTTCATTGTAATATACACTCTCCTATACTGAAAATAATTGAATCTATATATAATTTTTTAAATAAAACTTTTCAGCCTTTTCATAGCTTCAATGGTGTCCTGATGGGTTCCAAAAGCCGTCAATCTGAAAAAGCCCTGTCCATTTCGGCCAAATCCCGAGCCAGGCGTTCCAACAATGTTCAAATCATTCAAAAGCAGGTCAAAAAATTCCCAAGAATCCATCGAATTAGGGCATTTTAACCAAATATATGGCGAATTTTTGCCTCCGGTATACCAAATTTTCATCTCATCCATTGAATGACTGATTATTTCAGCATTTTTCTTATAGTATAATAAATTTTCGCCAACCTGTTTTTGACCGATTTCGGTGAAAACCGCGGCAGCTCCGCGCTGAATTATATATGAAACCCCATTAAAGCTGGTTGTTTGATGTCTCATCCACATATTATTGACTATATTTCCATCGCGTTTTAATTCTTTCGGGATAATGGTGAATCCGCATCTGGTTCCGGTGAAGCCTGCTGTTTTGGAAAGAGAACAAATTTCTATGGCGCAGGTTCTGGCTCCTTGGATTTCAAAAATGCTCCTGGGCAAAGTTTTTTCATCTATAAACGCTTCATAGGCCGAATCAAACAAAATTATGGCGCCCTTTTCGTTTGCATAATCAACCCAAAGTTTCAGCTGTTTTTTATCGTAAACCGCTCCGGTTGGATTGTTGGGCGAACAGATATATATAACGTCGACGTCAAGATCACCTTTGGGAAGCGGCAAAAAGTTGTTTTCCTCCGTTGCATCAGCAAAAATAACCTTGTTTCCAGCCATAACATTTGTGTCCAGATACACAGGATACACCGGATCTGGAATCAAAATTATCTGGTTGTTGTCGAAAATATCAAGCATATTCGCGCAATCACTTTTAGCGCCATCGCTTATGAAAACCTCATCAGGATCTATTTTGGCTCCATGATCATTATAGTACTTGCAAACGCAGTTTCTCAAAAAATCATAGCCTTGATATGGGCCATATCCTTTGAAGGTTTTTGGCCCAGCCATATCCTCAACAGCTTTTTTGAGCTCATCCACAACAGCACCACACAAAGGCCGGGTTATATCACCAATTCCCATATATATTAATTTTTTATCTGGATTTGAGCTTTTAAACTCATCAACTTTGGATGAAATTGTTGCAAACAGATAATTATTTTTGAGACTAGCATAATTTTTATTAACACGCATATAAAAAAATCAACCTTTCAAAATCAGATTCAGGCTCGAAAAAGCTTGTCATATCTCCACTTCACCCTTGAAAGCAACATGCGCGTCGCCCTCCATATACACAGCGTCTTTTGTGTAACATATTTCCAACTGGCCGCCGAGAAGCCTAACCATAACGCATTCATTCAATTTGCAAAAACCATTTTCAACAGCCGCAACAACAGCTGCGCAAGCCCCAGTTCCGCAAGCCATAGTCTCTCCGCTGCCTCTCTCCCAAACTCGCATTTTTATCTCATCTGGACTGAGTATTTGGACGAATTCCGTGTTAATTTTTTCTGGAAACAGTCGATTATTTTCGAATTTCGGTCCAAGTTTCACCATGTCAATTTCATCAACACTGTCGCAAAAAACCACGCAATGAGGATTTCCCATAGAAACACAGGTTATATTATATTCAACATCAGCAATTTTTATTGGATATGAGACTAATTTACTCAAATTTTCGGCAACATTCACAGGGATTTTATCTGGCCTAAATTCAGGTTTTCCCATATCAACCCTCGCCGAAACAACACGGCCTGAGGCCTTTTTCAACTTCAAAATTTTTATCCCACTCATTGTCTCTATGGTTATGGTGTCTGTGTCGACGATGTTATTGTCGGATAAATACTTTCCAACACATCTTATTGCATTTCCGCACATCTTTCCTTCGCTGCCGTCGCTGTTAAACATTCTCATCCTAGCATCAGCAACGGTTGACGGGCATATCATCACTATTCCATCGCCACCAACGCTAAAATGCCTGTTTGACAGCTTTTTCGCAACTTTAGCGGGATTTTCAAGTCTCTCTTCAAAGCAGTCGAAGTAGATATAGTCATTTCCGCAGCCATGCATCTTGGTAAATTTAAAATTCATATTTCCCTCCAAAAATGTCGAGAATTCACGAGAACACACCCAGGTCTGTATGATATCACAAATTAGTCACAATGTCAAATGTTTTTTTACTTAACATTTCGAAACGAATTTTTAGTTTGTTTTTGATTTGGGTTATATTTGTTCCATTAATCCTTCTTGGAGTTAAACCTTGTTTTTTTAATTAAAAGTCGAGCTCTTTCAAACTCTCCTCAAAAGCGTTTTTCAAAAAACAACAGCAAAACCAATTAAAACGCCGCCCGCAAACCATAAACTTTGCAATTTAACCTGATTTAAGCTAAAAATTCTTTATCAAAGCGCCAATAACAAGCCAAGCGAAAAAAGCATGACAGCTTTTAAGGAAGCTCACCTACCGCTTGTTAAGGATCTTTTGAAAGCAGCAGAAAGGCTCGAAAAGATTGAATATTATAGTCTGTTGTGAGCCGGCGGCAGATTAATTGGCATTTGCGTTGTTTTTTCAGGCCGATCAAGGATATGGAATTGTTGTTGAAAATTTTATATAAAGCGCTGGACATTTTAAAAACAAGACTTTACAGGGACAAATCTAATCTTACCAAAAAAACGTGTTGACATATTTTAACACAATATGATATACTTCTATTATTAAGATTTCTAAGTTTAGTTTTTTCTTCATTTTGTGCCTTTTTTACTATTTCTTTTTTTTCTTCTAAATTTTGTTTATTTG
>CADBXQ010000010.1 GCA_902798675.1 Oscillospiraceae bacterium | reverse complement strand
ATCAAACAGAAACTGAAAAAATCGCTATTGGCTTCCACATTTTTGCGATATGGTGGTAGTCTATGTTGGATATTATTATCGCAAGGATAAATCCAACAAAGCTTGACGCAACCTGAACATAAACCGTCCGCAAACTTGAAATTTGAGCGGGATATAGCGACATCATCAAAAAAAAACTCAAAACAGAAGCGCCGCCCGACATAAAAATCAAAAACATGTCGGTTTTTCCAATATAATCTAAAAAATATACAAATCTGTCCCTAAAAAAATTTTTCATATTCAATTCCAATCAAAATAATATTATGTCTATTTTAAATAAATTTTACCCTGAGACGCTTTCCTCAAATTTCATTATACACTAGTTCAAAAAACTTTTCAAGCTGTTAAAATATATTGGTTCACAAAAATTATAGACTTAAAATTGATGCGCTAAACATTTTAAAAAATACAATCTGTATTTTTAGGGGTGGGTTAGGTTGGTCCCCTCAAGCCCGCTGCTTAAAATATGAGAATATTGATTTAAAAACTACTATTTGACATATTGTACCATTGTATTATATAATTAAAGTGTAGTTACCCTAAATTTTAATCTATTTTTTAATATAAATTTTATAACTTGGTGGTAAATTTAAAAATATATCTTAAAACTTCTAAAGGAGAGTGTATTCTAATGCAAAGTTTATCAAGAATCAATTCAAGTCACGGATTAAAAAGATTAGTTTCAATTTTAATTTGTTTAATGATGGTTTTAGCAACGTTCCCCATACACACTTTGAAAAACACTGTTTGGGCAGCAAAAAAAGACCCAATAAGCATTGATTTAACTCCAAACACGGTTGTATGGAAATCCAATTTTAACAGATTTTATAGAGCTTTAACAAACGCTATAGACCTTACTGATAATATAATTATTAACATAACAGATAATATTGAACTAGACATAAATAAATTCCCACAAGGTGGATATCTTTTCAATTTCACTGACGAAAAATTTCACAACAAGACAATAACCATAAACGGAAATTCTAAAACGATAAAAATCACTAATTCGTTTTTATATTTTTTGAACATGCGAGATTGTAATGTTAGTTTACAGAACCTCACAATTGATGGGGGATGGAATAAAGACAAAGAAATTACTGTTACACGATCCGGCGCTTTTATTAATGTGTGGGGATTAGACGCAAAATTGGAAGTTGGAGCAAACGTTACAATTCAAAATTGCAAAAATCAAGGACAACTTGCAAAAGATGCCTCAGGAGGCGCAATATACGCCAAGGATTTTGGAACAATAAATTTTAGCGGGAATATTCAAAATTGTTTAGTCGAAGGAGGCCAAGGAGAAACCGGAAAAGCCGGAAAAGGCGGCGCAATATGCTCAAGCGGCGTCGGAACAATAAATCTTAATGGACAGATTACACAGTGCTCTGCCATCGGAGGAACGGGATTTGAAGGAAAAGCAGGCTACAATGGCGCCGATGGTATTAAAGGCAGCCAAAATCTAAAAGGCCAACCCGGAGGAAACGGAGACAAAGGCGGCAACGGCGGAAATGCATACGGTGGCGTAATATATTTGAGCGGCAACGGAACAATAAATTTTAATGGACAGATTACACAGTGCTCTGCCATCGGAGGATCAGGAGGATCAGGAGGATCAGGGGGATCAGGAGGAAAGGGCGCAGATGCTGATTCCTTTACTTTTAGTGGATTTGACGGCGGCAAGGGCGGCAAGGGCGGCAACGGCGGCAACGCAGGAAATGCATACGGTGGCGCAATATATGTTGACGATGGTGGAACAATCATCGTCTCTCAAACGATTCAAAATTGTTCTGCCAGCATGGGCAGCGGGGGCGCTGGTGGCAAGGGCGGCAACGGCGGCAACGGCGGAAATAAATACGAGGACTCTAGCAGAGAGGGAGAAAATGGATCAAACGGCGCTGCGGGCAACGATGGCTATCTCGGCAACGGGGGAAATGGATACGGCGGCGCGATATATAATAATGCGGGAACCGTAATTCTTCATGATTGCACAGTTCAAAACAACGAGGCGTCTGGCAAAAATTCTGCAGGAGATGCCATTTACAATAAAAAAACATTACGCCTCCCTCCAAAAAATTCAAACTGCCTAACAATCCAATTGCCTCAAAATCATAATAACAGCTCCGCGGGACATCAATGCCAAAGCAACAATAATGCCACACAAAGTGGCTATAGTGGAATTTTTAATGTTGGCGGCATTATTACTTTAAACAGTTATCAAATTTCACTTAAATATTTAAAGGAATCGGGAGACGAAATAAAGACATCGAAACTAAATGAGCAGCACTTTGAGGACGAGCGCATAACTATTCCTGAAATTGAAGGATATACTGTTAACAAACTTCAATATGGGAACGACAAAAAGTTTACTGCTATAAATAACAATTATCAATTTAAATTAACCAGTGATATTATACAAACTGCAAGCATCGACAGCGTGATACAATTGCAAGTCATTTGCAGTGAAGATGTGGGCGCTTCAAGTAATACGGTAAATATTAATTTGTCATATCAGGAAACCGTGCGAACGTGGATGGATCGCAACTTGTCAGAAGATAATTTAAAAAATATAGAAAAGATAAATATTACAATAACCAACGATATTACTATAGAAAATCCTCCTGATGGTTCCCCTGACTTTTTGCCAACAATGACTAATTCTTCATACGAAGGATATCTTTTTGATTTCACTGATGAAAGGTTTGCCGACAAAACGATAACCATAAATGCTGATTCCCAAAAAACAATAAAAATCACCAGGGCGAATTTATTTTTCTTGAATATAAAAGATTGCAAGGTTATTTTAAACAATATCACCATTGATGGCGGCAATCAGATCAGGCAAGGCGCCTTTATTAATATGGCGAAATCGGAAACTGAACACGACTCAGAATTAAAAATTGAAAGCACTGTCACAATTCAAAATTGCACAAATCAAGCCACAAATTCCTTAATATCCAAGGGAGAAAGCGGAAAAAACGGAAAAACGGGCGCTCGAGGCGCCAATGGAGCCCGGGGAAGAGACGGAAGCGACACCCAGCTCAGCGGATACTACGGACAGGCTGGAAGCAATGGAGGCCATGGAAGCAATGGAGGCCATGGAGCCGGGGGATGCATTGGAAACACTGGCTGCGGCGGCGCAATATATTGTGGGGCTGGAACAATAACTATAAATGGAAAAATTGTCAATTGTTCAGCTATTGGCGGCAATGGCGGCCAAGGTGGCAATGGCGGCAATGGCGGCCAAGGTGGCAATGGCGGCAATGGCGGCAATGGAGGAAACGGGATATCCAAAGAAAAATGGATATCCCCTCAACACAAAATTATGGATTTTGGCGTGGGCGGCAATGGCGGCAATGGCGGCAATGGCGGCAATGGCGGCAATGGCGGTACTGGCGGCAATGGCGGCAATGGCGGCAATGGATGCGGCGGAGCAATATATGTCAGTTGCACTGGAAAATTAAATTTTAACGGGATCATTTGTAAGTGTTCAACTGCTGGAGGTGATGGAGGTCAAGGCGGCAATGGCGGTCAAGGCGGCAATGGCGGTCATGGCGGCAATGGCGGCCAAGGTGGCAATGGCGGCAAGGATGGGCTTATGGGATCCAACGGTAATAATGGCTCAAGTGGCCGGGAAGGCGCAGCCGGTGAGGTTGGCTCGAAAGGCGCCAAGGGTCAAGGATGTGGCGGCGCGATATATAATGACGGAGAATTAACGCTGAATAACGCAACAATTGATGAATGTTCGGCTGACAATGGAGCAGCAATATATAATGCATCAAACAAAACAGATGCCATTAACTTTGACTCTACCTCTGAAACTAAAACAACTATTGAACAATGCAAGGCCCTAGAAAACGGCGGCGCGATATATACCGACAAAAACTTAACGGTGAAGAACGTTGCAATTTCGAGTTGTTCGGCTAAAAATGGAGGAGCACTATATAATGATGGGGGAACGATGGCAGTTAGTGATGGTAATATTACCTCTTGTTCTTCCGCCGCGCACGGAGACGCTATCTACAATGACGGAATTTTGCATCTTCCTCCAACATCACTTAATTTATTCAAAATTACATTGCCCTCTAGCTTTAGCAATACTACGCATAACCAAAACCTCTCTACGCCTATTGCTTACAATGGCATTTATACCAATTCTGGGAAAATGACTGTTTGCCAATTTTGTAAAATTAAGTTTACCTTTCCAGAGAGGACAGATGAAGGGTATCAAAACACGGAAAGGCTATATTATGTTGGCGATAACATAGACATTCCTTCTCTTGAAAATAATGTGATTGACTATTTAGAATATACCAGCAACGGAACCACAAAAACGATTGATGCAAACTTTGATAAAATTCAACTAACCAATGAATTGATACAAGCAATAGACTCAAGTGGCGTGTTAAACTTAGAAGTCGTTTACTCTAACAAACCATCTACTACAATTACCAATGGACAGACGGCGCTAGACATTAATTTGTCAAATTCTGATGACGTGCGTCGATATATGTATGATCAATTACGCAAAAGTAATGTGGAAAAAATAAATAATATAAATATTACACTAACAAGTAATATTACTATAAATTCACCTACTAGTTCCACTGAATATACGCCAACAATGACCAATAGTTTGGGCGGAAATAGATATCTTTTTGATTTCACCGCAGAGAGGTTTGCTGGCAAGACGATAACCATAAAGGGAAATGAAAAAAAAGTAACAATCAACAGACCGGATTTATTTTTCTTAAATATGAAAAATTGCAAGGTCATTTTAGAAAATATCACTATTGATGGCGGCGATAAAAACAGGCTAGGCGCTTTTATTAACCTGGCCAAACCGGGAACTGAACATAACTCAGAATTAGAAATTAAAAGCACTGTCACAATTCAAAATTGCAAAAACCAGGGATCGAACGGAACAGATGGAACAAATGGAGCAGATGCTCTCGGCGGCGCGATATATGCTGATGGCAACGCGGCAGAAAGCGATAGCAATACTGCCAAAACAATTACCACCACTTTAAATGGAAAGATTCAAAATTGTCAAGCGATCGGCGGCAACGGCGGCAATGGCGCAAATGCTTTAGATAATGGCGATGGCGGAAACGGTGGAAATGGCTGTGGCGGCGCGATATATGCTCGTGGTGATGTGATAATAAATGTTAAAGGAACAATTAAAGAGTGTCAAGCAATCGGCGGCAACGGCGGCAACGGCGCAAATGCTTTAGATCATGGTGATGGAGCAAATGGCGGAAACGGTGGAAATGGCGGCAGAGGCAAAGGCGGAGCAATTTTTTATGAAGGCACTAATAAAATGAACATCCAAGACGGAGAAATTACAAATTGTTTAAGTGTATATGGAGATGGGGGAGACGGTGGAGACGGCGGCACAGGGGGGAATGAAGACACACCTATGCTCGCCAATGATGCTTTTATATATTATCAAATAATGGATGATGGCAGTATGAAAGAATCTTATTTGGACCAATTCACTGTTAGAAGCAGAAAAAAAGGAGGAAATGGCGGAAATGGCGGCCATGGAGCAAAAGGAGGAAATGGCGGAAATGGCGCAAATGCTAGTGCGGCATCAGAAAATCGTGAATCTAGTATAAGGGGCGGCGCGCTTACTATTAGGCCTGATTTTGATGGAGTTCAAGGCGAAGCGGGCGGAGATGGAGGATATGGTGGTAATGGAACTGAAATAAATAGTGGCGGCAACGGCGGCTCAGGCGGCTCAGGCGGCATTGGACAAGGAATGGCCCCTGGCGGAGACGGTGGAAACGGTGGTGATGGCGGAATCGGCGGAAATGGTGGAAATGGTGGAATCGGCGGGACATCGGGCAATGAGAGATACGTCGCGATGAATCTCAATAACGTCTTTAACTGCGGTGGACGTGGCGGTAATGGCGGAAACGGCGGAGGTGGCGGAAAAGGCGGTAATGGCGGAAAAGGAGGAACAGGACAAGGCACATTTGATATAAGCAACCGCTCACCTTTCGGATCTATGCTCATTTTATACCTAGCTTCTGGGGGAGATGGCGGTAAAGGAGGCAATTCAAGCAAAGAGGTTGGCCAAGGGGGCGATGGCGGCAATTCAGAATTAATTGATTCTCAAACCAACGCTTCTCCTATTGCACAAACAACAGAGTCAGGACAAACCAAATCTATCAAAATTGAAGACAACACATCAAAATTTACCGATCTTCAAGTGCAAACCAAAGCAACTAAAGACACTGAGAAGTGGTATAAATTCTCGGATAAAACAAAGGCCTTGTGGCATTCGGCAAAGATCATAGCGCAATACGAATATGATATATGGAAAATGAACCGCATAGCGTCTAAAGCACAACAATTAGCGTATGCAAGTAATATCAATATAGTGTTTTTTGATCAAGAAAAGCAAGAGTTCGTAGGTGGAGCAAAATATATTTATACAGCATGGCAGTATGCGCACCGCATTGAGAGGGCGAGTTCGCGATTGTATGATAAGGGCGTAGATGCAGCTTTTGAAGCCATAGAGCTCTTCGGAGAAGCTCTAGACAAAATAGCAGCACTATTTAAGGAAAAATTTTATGTGGTTAATTCAATCTGGGAGAAAGAAGATTATTCTTTTGACGCGGTTCAAGGCGGAAAAAAGGGTGAGAATGGTAAAAAAATAGAAAAAGAAGAGCGGGTTGTTGAATTTTTTGAAGAAAACGGCGGCGGCGGAGGTGCGATATGCATTGAATCGGGAGAATTAATACTAATGAGCGGCAAAATCCAAGGATGCTCATCTAATGAGAGAGGAAGTTCTATTTTTATTGGCGCAAGGGTTTGGCTGAATTTCAGCAACGATTTCAAAATTATCCCGGCCAAATTTGTCCATCCTAATAATGACCCAACAAGAACATTGTCAGTTGAGGATTTACAAAAATACTACGATGTTGCCGACGATAAAACGTCTGGAAAACCCGGAATCTATCTAGACAGTCATTTTAGACAATTATACTATAAACTGATTTTTGTCAATGCAGACGATCCTTCAGAAAAATTATATGTCCAAGATCTTAAAGGCGAGCAACATGACATCAATGTCCCTGATAAGCCTGGTTATAAAATTAATAGCTTAATCTTTAAATATGGCGATAGAGCTCTAACGCAAAATCTAAAAGACGGAAAATTCGATTTAACCCTCGATATTATAAAAAATTCTGTTAAAAATTGGGTTATAACCTGTCAGGTTAAGTATGATAAACTATACACAATAAATTATATTTGCGATAATGAACTCGTTAGGTCAAAAAAAGATCAAATAATTGATGCTTCGAATGTGAACGACTTTAACCCTTTGACGCTTGCTTCAATCGATGAGAATTTTAGGAAACTAACAGAACCAAATCTGGGTTATGAATTGTCTAAAGTCACCTATGGCCGTGATAATGTCGAAATTCTCGAAGAAAACCTAGACTATGATAATTTTATATGTCAAGCTGATGACAATGTGATAACATTCATGATAAATCACGCGCCAAAACAATACAATTTGGAGTATGTTGATGAAAACCAAAACGCTATGACCGTTAAAGACTTGGAGGACGATCAATCTTCTTCTCAGCAAGTCAAATTCGGTGATGATATTAAAACAATGACGCCTAGTGATGAAAAACTGGGATATAATTTCAAGTGCTGGCATGTTCTGGATCAAGACGGAAAAGAATTGATTGATACTGAGTCTGGCAAACCAATTGACCTCGAAACAGCAAAAGCTTCTTGGGATACTTTAGCAAAAGCTGCAGATGGTGATAATAAAATAAAATTAAAAGCGGTTTACACGCCCAAAAAATACACTATAATATATAACGCAAGGAGTAATTATTCTACTAATATTAAAGAATTTGATATCGGCATGAACCAAAACTTACCATTAGACCAACAAATTACAGATGAATACATCTTGAGGGCAGACTCAAAGAACAGAACTAAAAAGACTATTTCTACTTACAACTGGAAATATGGCGCGAATGGTCTATTTAATGAAAACAATAAACCAACTTGGGAAGAATTAATACAAAGCGCCGTTGTTGACGAAGACGGCAACAACCTGATCATTTTGGAAGCTATGTATTCAAAATAAAAAAACAACAAGCGCCAGCTTTCCGTTTGAGCTGGAGCTTGTTTTAAATTTAAGCGAAATTTTAAACCTATGTTTTGGGTGAATAAAAAGCTGTGATAAAGATCACGTTTTCCTCTCCGTCATATACAGCGCTTGAAACCAAGTCTTTCCACGTTGGTCTATTATTTAAGGCATATTTATGTTCACAATATGCACCATATCTCCATTCTATCAAAGTAAAACCATTATAGTTCTTTTGAGGCAAAATAAATTTAGGGGAATAATTCAAGGATTTACCTTCTTCATCGGGAGCATAGAATGGCACGACCATCGTATCAGGTTCATCAGTTATATCAGTCATAACAGTTATTGTGTCGCATCTATATCTAACTCTATATGATTTTGGCTCGTAGAAAGCTTTGAATTTTATGACTTCTTTTGTGTTTAAAATTTCTTTCCAATTCTCCTCTGTCATTTTTTCTAATTCGAAATAGTGAGACGGGTTATCCTTAAAAACACACCGATAGTTTAAGCCTTCGTTTGATTCAAGCTTCCATTTTGAAGATGCGATCTTTGCTAGTTCATCCCATGTCGTCTTTGATTCGTTAAAATCAGTCAAATTTCCAAAACTGTCCTCTAATTGCCAATGTGAAAATGCATATCCCACTTTTTTAGGCGGAGTCACTGCTTTGATGTCATCGCCAAATTTAACTTCTTGGGTTTGAATTTCAGCGCCGTTTGTATACTTCACGGTTATGGGCTCATTATTTTGATTTAAATATTTTATAGTGTATTCTTTTAGAGCATAATTTAAAAACAAGGTTATCGTGCTGCCGCCTGCTTGCTTTGTTAACTGATTCCACTTTGTCGGCATGGTTTTAAAGTCAACAACCTCACCATCATTTTTTAAACATGTGAAATATAAAAATTTATAGCCTAGATCCACTGCATCAGCAAGATGTTGATATGAATTCAGCTTAATTTGCGTAAAATCATAATTTATAATGTTTTTAAGCTCTGTTTTAACTGTCAAATCTGTTTTTGTTCCAATGATTTTATTATCATAGATATATTGAATTGTGTATAATTTATTATAATAAACATTGAAAGTTATCTTCCAATCTTCGGCTTGATTAGTGCTTAAAACTTCGCCGCCAACAATATTGTCGTCTAATTCAAATTTCCCATTTTTATCTAATTTAATATCAACTTCCAGCCCATCACCTCGATCATAGCTAACATTACTAATGACATATCCAGATTTTTGAGGAACAGCTATCTCTTCTTCGAATTTTTCTATGACCTCATCATTCAAGTAGACGTTGTTGTCATAGCAATCAATAAAATGGATTCTGCAGGTTTGTATTTTGGGCTGACTCAGAGTATATATTCCATTTAAATCACCCACTTTATAGGAAAGAAAGTTATAGTGTTTTTGCAAATCTTCAGATGATGCAGTTATCCCAGAAGGCAATTTCAAATCACCCACACTAATCTCGACTTCTCCCGGGACAACATTAAGCGTAACATCTTTGTTTATATAAAGAGCGCTTCCTCGCCCGCTGGCTGAGCATTTTGATATTATTCCGTTAACCAGGTCTATTCTCCCTGCTTGGACATATATAGCTCCCCCATTGCCGCCAGAGGTTTCATTGCCGTTTGCATCAACTACTTGGCCTCCTTTTCCTCCCTGGCCTCCTTTTCCTCCCTGGCCTCCTTCTCCTCCTTGGCCGCCAGAGGCTCCATTTCCTCCTTTATATTCCCAAAATCCATCTAGACCCTCGCCAATTCCACCATTCCCGCCTTTGCCGCCTTTGCCCCCAGTTCCTCCAGTCCCTCCTTCTCCGCCAGTTCCTCCTGTTCCGCCAGTAATGCCTTCAATTCTTCCATTTTGTCCGTTGCCTTCATCTTTTAAAGCAACTCCAGCGGTTCCCGCTGTTCCATCTTTTAAGTTGTTAACTCTTTTAAACTCGTCAAGCACACTTTTTCCTTCTAGCCCTGCGCCACCATTGCCTCCCGATCTTCCAGCGGTTGAAACCCAGCCCATCCCATCGGCTGTGGGTGAGGGGCCAGAACCGTCTCCATTTTTGCCGCCATTTCCTCCTTGGCCTCCTTGGCCTCCTTGGCCTCCAGGAGATTGGGCGTCGCCGTTTTTATTGTATCTATCGCTGCCTCCTTTGCCACCGTCTCCTCCTTTGCCGCCATTTCCTCCGCTTCCTATTAATCCCCCGTCACCCGCCTCAGTTATGCCGCCGCCATGGCCACCTTCTCCTCCTTTGCCACCTTCTCCTCCTTTGCCACCTTCTCCTCCTT
>CADBXQ010000009.1 GCA_902798675.1 Oscillospiraceae bacterium | reverse complement strand
ACCATGGCTTTCTTGATCGGGTTCGCTCATCTTATTAAACTGAGTTCTCCAATGTATATAAGCTCTGATGCGAGATTCATCAATATTCTCGCCGTCAAGCTTAAAATAGTATTTTGCGTCTGTTGTTTTATCATACTCTTTGTCTAGAGCATATACGTTGTTGATTGTCACAGGTTTTTGCTTTATGGTTATTTCCATTGTTCGAGTGTATATACCATTTCTATATGATGCAACTATTTTGACTTTTCCAACCTTGGTCATTTTAGCATATCGAGCGCCAGTGTCAGCGCGATTGAGAATTTTTGCATTTCCGCCAAGACTTTCAACCGTATAGGTTATGTTTTGATCGTTTGAAAGACCAACCTCGTCGCCATAAATGCGCTCATTTTGACTTGCCAGATTTCCAAAGAAATCCTGGTCGGATAGGTCAAGATCTCCAACAATCAAATTAACCGTTTTGCTCGGAAGATTCTCAAGACTGATGTTTTCTTCCGACTCATCAAGTAAACAACTTGGCTTATAAATAACCTCTATTTCATAATCTCCAGCTTTGAGGAGTTCATCCATATCGCCCAAATTGAGTTTGAGAAGTTGTCCATTTTCACTGTTTTCAACTTCCCACTGTGTGCCTGGTTCCAAAATTTGATCCACTACTCCATCTTCTGATTTTAATTTGATAGATTGGATTTCAGATCCGTGGAGATTAATTACAACCGTTGAAGGTTGATCGCTGCATCGTGTGTATGAAAGGCTGCCATCAATATCTGCTTCATCATACAGCACAGCGCCATAAGTGCGCAAATAGATTGTATTTTCCGCTTTATCTTTAATTTGAGCGTATATAAAGAACTTTTTGCTTTCATCTTCCTTATTAATATCAAATTCAGCGGAAGCTTCCGCAACTCGATAATCTGCGACGTTTACGCCATCTTTCCAGACTATGTTGGGATTATCAGAAAGTTGGTCAACGGTGCTATAGAATTGGTCGGAAACAAAGTATTTGATATAATCGACACCGCTACATACATCTTGTGCAAATATTTTAACGCCAACGCCATAAGGATAGAAGAGTTCGAAAATTTTTTGATCGCCCATATCGCTGCCAGACAACATTTTGGTCGCGACGTTAATGTCGTTTATTTGAAGTTGTCCGCTCGGGAAATCCACATCGACAAACACGGATTTTGAAATAGGTTCTGACTGAATACCTGAATAAGGATCTTCTTGAATGACCTTAATAGAGTTGTCGCCCTTATTTAGATTGATCAAGGTTGCTTGCCAACTTCCATCTTCCTCAACAACAATTTGAGCTTCCTCGGTTTGCAAAGCGTTGCCATTGGAATCGGTGATTTGGATTTCATATCCTGGAATTCCTGTTCCGCGAATTTCCAAAGTCTCTTGATTAATATATTCTGGGAAATCGTTTATAGTAACCTTTATGACGTAGATGTTTGCGGTTCCAATAGGTTGATTTAAAAGCTCACTAAAGTCATAATTATCCTTGTTATACGAATCGTTTATCATGCTCCACTCAAAATTGTCACTATCAATAAAAACTAGCTTGTCTTGCCCAGGCATAGCATTTTCAAATTTTATGGGCAGATTTTCAATTTTTAGTTCATTATATATGAAATCGTCCGAAAATTTTGGAGGTTCTTCAAATTCTGCATCGTCTGTTCCGTCATAGTCTTTAGATTTTATTTTAATGCTTTGGGGATCAAATTTAACCTTTTTTGGAGTGATGGTTGCTTCAAATGTTGGCATTTCCAGGCGGAAATTAGCAGCATCAGGTCCGGTGAGCTTAAAGTGCTTTTGAAAGTAATCTTCTCCGAATTTTGCCTCTTTATCTTCGCCAACTGAAGCGTCTGCGAATTTTGCGGTCCACTCAGTTTCAGTAACACTCAGCTTGAGGTTGTCTAGGCTTGCATCGTTTTCTTCATTAGTTAAACTTAAGCCTGCGCTTTGAGAAATTTTTAAAATATTTGTTGAGTCATATTCTCTGTCGCTCCATGTAAAACCGTTTATTTCAACCGGGCAAGGCAAAACAGTGATGACCTCAGTTTCAGTTGAAAAAGCATTATAATTTTCATCCTCATCAGTTGATGCTTTTATTTTGAATTTTCCGACTCCTTTAAGGGTTACATTGCCGTTACTATCAATTTGCGCAACATTGCTGCCCTCAACATTTCCAATTTCAAACTTTGCTTTAAGGCCTTCGGGCAACCCTTCAACCTGCACTTTAAAAGGCGCAGATCCATAGATATATTGGTCTTGATAGCCGCTTATTTCAATTGCTGCGTCAGATAAGGTGGATTTTTCAATGTCTAATTTAAAATTAACCGAAGGAAATGGGGAATGATTTTGGCTAATGTCTCCCTGCTTTAGATTAAACGGATAGTATTTGAAAGACATATTGTGTTGTCCTGCTTTTAAACCATCAAGGTATGCAGCTTTTAGCGAAAATTTAAACAAATTCTCATCAATTTCTGAATCGATATTATCTTCTGCTAATGGGCCATTGTCAAGAGTTTTTTCAAATATCTCTTTGTTTCCGTTTAAATTTATTTCCGAGCCGGGACCTGCTTCGCTCTTTTTAACATATGTTAGATCTTGGGCAGATATAGGTGTGTAGAAAACAGCTCCATCGCTTCGCAGATATGTCACATTTCCGCTTATATCCGTAAGCCTGGCATATACAAAGAACTTTTCATTTTGATTTTGAGTTTTTTCGATTTGAAAATTCCAAGTGCTTTCTTTGACATTTTGTGATTTATTATCAATGTTTTTGCTGACGGTTTGTTCGGAAGCTTTTTGCGCGTTTTTCCAGGATTTGCTGTTTGAAGGAAACGCTGCTTCAAGCGCTTTAGAAGACTTAAAAGCTCTGCCTGATTTTAGCCACTTAACGCTTTTAACCTCGCTGCCCAGGTCATATGCTTTGACTTGAACATCGAATTTTTTAGGAGAGAACAGTCCAAAAGTCAGATCTTTTAAGAAATCGCCAAACCAATCGTCTAAAACATCGAATTTCATTTGTCCTTCTGGCCCGTGCATATCCACCCCGACTTCGCCGCCAAACATTTCAGACATGCTCCCAGCCTCGTTTGCTTGAACAAAAATAAGTTCAACTTGTTTTGAATCCGGCAAATGATCGGCGACCTTATCTAACACAACTTTCCAAGGAGTTTCTTTATTCGGGGAACCAGTGAAGTTAAGATCTCCAATTTCTGTGGTAACAATAGGTTTTGCTGTTTCTTTGATTTTTTTCCCATCTTCTGTGAGATCATCCGACTTATATATTCCTAATGTGCATCCTCGTTCTCCGGTTCCGTTAAATGTTATTTTATCATGTTTAAAATATTTTGCTGCGTTCATACTTTGAAATTTGTGAAACTTGACCGATGAGTTTGCTTTCATATATGATGCATCCTTCTCTAATTTAGAACCATCGATTTCAGTAACAGATGGAGCATCGGGCGGTGTTATAGCAGTCCAAAGTTTGAAGGCTCGAGAACAACCACTATAACTATCAGCGTGAGGCGGATCGATCTCTCCAGCTCTAACAACGATGTCAATTTTTCCGTCTAGATCGCTGCTTCCGCATACATGAAAGCTATAATATTCCTGATTATTCAGCCCGTTTTTTGAGATGTTCACAATGGATATGCCAGATATGATTGTATCTGCCTTTCCGTCTTTATTTTTAGCGGGATACCAAAAATTTTTACCTCCATCAATAGATATTCCAAATTCATGCGCGTCTAGTTGGAGCTTGCTGTTAACCGCATATTCGAAAGTTACGCCTTGCTTGGTTGGGCCGTAATATGGGGTATTATCTTTTGATTCTTCATCATCATCCAGATCATACTGAAAGTCGTTTACGCCGTTGTGTTCGTTAATTTCCTCTTTCTCTTTACTAATATCTCCATTTTCAGCCTTCTCAGCATCGACTATAATGCGGTTAAGTGTTATGATCGGCGCGCCCCCATTCAGCAAAATTCCCCAGTTTTCATCGTATAGGCTACGTTTTGCAGAATTTGGATCTTCGCTCAATTTTCCTGTTTCGAAGAAAGTTCTGTCAAACAGGCCTTTATATCCGCATATGCTACTTAACATGTCATTTCCTTGAGCTTGATTTGAAACTTGAATTTCCAGGCCGCTTCCAGGCTTAACAATCACCATTCCGCCAGAACAATTATTACAGATTGCATTACCCAAAAATTTTTTAGCGTTTTTATCCAGACTTTCGGGAGATATTTTATGGTTATTTTTTGATATAAAACAGTTTGTGATTTTTCCGCCGTGAATAGCCAGCTTTCCGTTGGGGCAGTTTAAGATGGCGCCGCCGTTCATGTTGGTTGAACAGCCTGATATATTGCCGCCTATAATCATCAGCTGCCTCTCGGCATCATTTGCGATGGCTCCACCGCCACAGCTTAACAGTTTGTCTTCATCAAGTTTCTCATCAACATCATTAACGTTGCAATTTTCAATTGTTATGTCATCTATTTGGGTTAAACCTGATTTGGTTCCATAAATGGCTCCTCCAGCCATTCCCGCTTTGCAATTTTTAATTTGCAAGCCATTAAAATAGGCGTCTTCAAGCGTGGTATATAACGCGCCGCCAAATTCAGACGCAACGCAAGAGTTGATTTTCAACCCGCCATTTTCTTTACTTAAATCTTGGATCTGGCCGCCGTATGAAAAGATGGCGCCTCCATTTTGTGCCTTACAATTGGAAATTTCTCCGTCCATCAAGCGCAGAAAACCGCCATCAAGATATATGGCTCCGCCTTCACAAGAGCAACAATTTTTTATTGATCCGCCGCAAAAGTTAAATTTGGACGCGCCAACGTTTATAACTTTGCTTCCAGAGTTAAAATTCTGATTAACATTTTGAATTGCTGCTCCATCTTTAAAATTAACCTCCAGAGAATATGACTGGTCTTTTGGGTTATATGTTCCTTGCAGTTTCATAAAATCAATTTGTCTTTCAAGCTCTTCTCCTCCGTCAAGGATGACATTTTCTAGATCAAGAGTCAGGCCAGCCTCTCCATCAACGTTCAACAGACCGAAATCCTTTTTCAAATTTTGTATTTTATATGTTCTTTTGCCATCTGATTTAATTGTCAGATGTTTGCGTTCGCTTTCTTCACCTTCATCTGGATTAGTTGCTGAGAACATAAATTTTTCGGATTTATTCATGGGTGGGGTTTTGTCGTCTGGATTAATTATAATGTCATTAGTTAATATTATTTCATAGGATCCGCCACTATTTGCATTGACCACATTTAGTTTTTGCTTAAGCGATTTGCAGTCACTAGCATATAGTTTTTCGCTGTCAGCAAATACTGTGCCGCTTAAGCAATGAATTGGAAAAGTTGCCACGACAAGCATTATGACTATTAAAAATGATACTAATTTGTTTGAATTTGACTTTAATTTGCGTTGCATTTAAACATCATCCCTTTCTCATGAACCCACAATAAATTACACTTTTTAAGATATATCTAGCATCAGCCTCAATGTAGGCTGAGTAACTATGGTTATTGAGACACAAAATTTAAGCAGGGCTATAAAATTAACCGGGATATAAAAAATAAAATGAGTATGTTAAAACGCGAAAACCAATCTTCAACACAAAATACTGTGTATATAAAGATTTTGACTGAGTTAAAGCTTCAAAAACTCATATCACAAGCATTTTATCAAATTTTGTAATAATTTGTCAACAATTTAATTTAAAATTATGTTAATATCATCAATTTTTGTAAATCTCAACAAAAATTTCCAACATTTTCGAGGTTTAAGTGTTTTACTCGGAGTATATTTGCGATATAGCAAGGGATAAATCGTTTGGTTAATTTGCCCAATATATTTTAAAAACCAACAAAAAAATCTGAAAACATTCATAAAAAAATCCAGCCAAAAGCTTTTATGTACTCAAAAAATAAATACTAATGTTTTGTGCATAAATATTTTTTAAAATTAAAAAAATGTTTCTTCAAAAAGCTTGTAAAAAAATATTTTATGTAGTACAATTTAAAAAGGTGTTATGCTTTGAGAGCTTTTAGTAAATTTTATAGTGGAGGGGTTTAATACATGAACAATCAAGTTATACTATACATCGCTCGAATTTTTGCGATTTTTGTGAGTTTGCCGGTTCATGAATTTGCCCACGGATACTCTGCGAATTTGCTTGGAGATAAAACGGCCAAAAGCGAGGGGAGATTGTCTTTAAATCCACTTCGACATCTTGATCTTATTGGAACTGCGGCTATTTTGTTTTGTGGATTTGGATGGGCAAAACCTGTTCCTGTGAATGCAAATAATTTTTCCAAGCCTAAGCGTGACATGGCGTTGGTTGCTCTGGCGGGGCCTGTCTCAAATCTAATTTTAGCGCTAATTGGAATATGTCTTTTGAAGATTAACCTCATCCTGCTTCCCGTGTTGACTTCCGGAGCATATTTGCCGTCTCACGAATTCATCACAGTGTTCACTTATTTTTCAATAATCAACATTAATTTGGCTGTTTTCAATTTAATTCCAATTCCTCCTTTGGATGGTTCAAGACTGGTGACATATTTTATCCCCCAACCATATTACAATTTGTTGATGAGATATGAAATATTTGGGGCTGTTTTGGTCATGGCCTTGCTGTTTTTGGGCGTTTTGGATTGGCCGATGAAGATTGCAGGAGAGGGGTTTTTAAGCTTTCTGGATTTCATAACTCAGCCGATAGATATGCTTGGCGGGTTAGCACATTGACTGAAAAAGGCGAGAATTTATTATGCAAAAGATAAATTTTAAGTTGGATATTTTCGAAGGACCATTGGATTTGCTGCTGCATTTAATAAAAAAACACAAGCTTAACATATATGACATCGAAATATCTAAACTTTTAGAACAATATTTGAATTATATAAATGAGATGAACATGCAAAATTTAGAAATATCTAGTGAATTTTTTGAAATGGCTGCTAAATTAATATATATAAAAACTTGTTCGCTGCTGCCAAAAGAAAAAGAGGAGGAGGGGTTAAAATCTGAGCTGACGGGTTGTTTGCTTGAGCTAAAATTAATCAAAGAAGTCGCAAATATTTTGTCTAAAAAAAATATATATGGACAAGTTTTTGCGCGAAGTCAAAAAAAAATCAGTGTTGATATGACATATACTAAAATACATGATAAAAATGAACTTTTAAAATTATATCTGATTGTTGCACAGAAAAATAAAAACAAAGTGGAAATTTTAGATTCTAAAGAGCGTTTTTCAACAATTGTTAAAAAAAGATTTGTTTCAATAGCGTCTCGTGTTGTTTATATTTTGAAAAGATTATACAAAGAGGAAACTTTGCCGTATGATGAATTTTTTAATTGTTCGAATAAATCTGAACGAATTGCAACTTTTTTAGCTATGTTGGAACTTGTTAAATCTAAGCGAATATGTTTTAGCTGTGATGATAAATATATTTACTTTAATAAATCCAGGTGAATTTTAGTTTTGAGGGAGGGGAAAATGGAAATTGGAGTTAAAAATTCAGGTTCACTGAGCCTTTTTGCAAAAATTGAGGCGGTTCTTTTTGCCTATGCGGAGCCGATTTCCATTACTAAACTTGCTGATGTTTTAAAATTGAGCGTTTTGGAATGCAAAAATCAGTTGTCGGAGTTTGCAAAAAATATGAATGCTGACGAAAATAGAGGAATTATGCTTGTTTTTTTAGATGATAGCGTTCAATTAATTTCAAAAAAAGAAGCTTCAGGACTGATAAATATGGCGATCGAGAAGTCAAGGGGAGGGGCTTTAACGGCTGTTGCGATGGAGGTTCTTGCGATAATTGCATATAATCAGCCTGTGACAAAGGGTTTCATCGAAAAAATCAGAGGGACCAATTCAAACAGTGTTGTTAATTCGCTAGTTGAAAAGGAATTGGTTGAAGAGGCTGGCCGGTTGGATATTCCGGGAAAGCCAATTGGATATAAAACGACAAAAACTTTTTTGAGATCGTTTGGACTTTCTGACTTGAGCCAGCTGCCTCCTTTAGACGGTTTGCAGGAGAAGATTGTGATCGCCCAAGGCGGTGAGGGATGACTTTGCTTGTTATATTTATTATCGTGATGGTTGCATTTATTTTTATTAGCATGGTTAAAATAAAAATAGACGTGGATTTCAAAGAAGGTCAAGATATTCACCTATTGCTCAAAATTTTATGTTTTAAGTTCAAATTATTTCCACATGCTGCAAAAAATAAGACCAAATCAAAAAATAAAAGAGCCAATAAATCTTCAGATAAACAAGAAAACACATCCAAAAAATCAGCTAAAAAAGATGTCAAAAAAAAGAGAAGTTTTTTTGATATTTTGAATATAGTTAAAATTTTTCTTGATCCGCTGCCAAAATCCTTAAATTTTCTGAGAAAAGGGATTAAAATTAAAAATTTAAATGTGAGTTGGTGTATTGCGACTGACGACGCGTTCGAGACGGCGTTGCGATATGGAAGGTGCTGCAGCTGCTTTTATGCTGTTTTGGGAAGCCTGTGCGCGACATTTAGTGTTAAAATAGGACGCATACGAATATATCCCGATTTTGAAAGCGAAAACCCTCACTTTTTTGTTTCTTTGAGGCTTGAGGTGTCTGTCGGCAGGTTATTTATAACAACACTTGGTTATTTAATAATTATTATAATAAAATTATCAACAAGAAATAAAAAGGAGAGAGCAAAATGAATCATCCAATTGAGGGCATGCTGGGCGTGTCAATGGAAAAAATACGCGAAATGGTTGACGTTAACACTGTTATTGGAGATCCGATAACGACTCCGGACGGTTTGGCAACTGTTATCCCTGTTTCAAGAGTCAGTTTTGGATTTGGATCTGGCGGCTCAGACCTTCCGTCTAGATCTGAAAAGCAACTTTTTGGAGGAGGAGCAGGAGCAGGAGTGACGATTCGACCGGTTGGATTTTTAGTTATTAAAGACGGTGATGTGAAATTGCTCCAAATGGAAGAAAATAGTAAGGGTATAGGAAATATTTTAGAATCTGTTCCTGGCGCTGTTTCTAAGCTGATGCATATCCTAAAAGATAAAAAAGCGACTAAGAATAAAGAAGAAGACAAATCTAAGTAATATTCGATTTTGTAATATATATTGCTCTAAAAACATATAAATTAACCTATGAATTGTGGGTTTGATATATGTTTTGGAGGGCTATTTTGAAAATTTATAGTGTTATTAATAAATTTATTGCAGCAAGCGTGATTTTTTGTTTGACGGTTATAGCACGCGTATCGTGTGTTTGCGCAACTGAGCAGCCGCCTGATATTGGCGCTAAAAACGGAGCGATACTTATCAACGCAGAAACCGGAGACGTTATATATGAAAAAGACGCTGACAAGGTTGCTCCCATGGCAAGCACAACTAAAATCATGTCAACACTTATTGCGTTGGAACAGGATGATTTGGACGTTCCTTTTGTTGTGGACCCTGATGCGATCAAAATTGAAGGAAGTTCTATGGGGCTGCGGGAAGGCGATCATGTGACTATTAGGGATTTATGCTATGGAATGATGCTGCCTTCTGGAAATGACGCTGCAAATGCGATTGCTGTGAAAATTGCGGGATCTATTCGTGGATTTGCACAAATTATGAACAGCAAAGCCAGAGAAATTGGTATCAAAAACACAAATTTTTGCACTCCATCCGGCTTGGATATTTCCAGCGATGATTCACACCATTCAACTGCCAGAGATATGGCAATTTTAACAAAAAAAGCCATGGAAAATCCTCTGTTTTGTGAAATATGCACTAAAGCTTCTAAAGAATTATTTTTTGGAAATCCTCCCCAAAAGCGAACAATTTTCAACCATAATAAACTATTAAAGACTTTTCCCGGAGCATGCGGAGTTAAAACCGGGTTCACCAAAAAGGCGGGAAGATGTTTGGTTTCCGCGGCTCAAAGGGATGGGATCAAATTGATAGCTGTTGTTTTGAAGGATCACGATGATTGGAACGATTCAAAAGCATTGTTGGAATATGGATTTTCAAAATTCAGTTTGAAAGAACTTCCCAGTGATTTTTCAGAAGTGAAATTAAATATAGCGGGGCAAAACGACCAGGAGTTTGGGGTTTGGCCTGAAGCGGCGCTTAAAATTGCAGCAACTTCTGAGATGATGGAGCGAGTTAAAGTAAAAATAAAAACAGATCCGTTCTATTTTTGCCCGGTTAATCAGGGAGACAAAGTTGGAGAGGCTGAATATTTTATCGATGAAAAACTGATTGGAAAAGTTGATTTATGCGCAAATATTAATATTATTCAATAATTATTTTAAAAAATTTGACTTTGTTCATAATTTTATTGATTGAGGATGAGATAAGACTGGTAATTCTGATATTAATTATTGATGTCTAATATTTTAAATATACAGCAATTTATAACAGGCACATGAAGTAAATTTGATTTTGCGACATGTGTTTTTTTTGCAAATAAATTTGATAAAAATTGACATTGCTATTGCAATTTGTGAAAAAAAATGTCATAATTAAATTTATGGGGGTTTTGTCTAAACATTATTATTTATTTAAATTTGTTTTTAGGAAAGGATTTGATTGTTATGCATACTAAAATTTTAAAAAAAATATTGTCAGCTTTGTGTGTTGCGGCCATGTCTTTTTCAATAGCGCCATCTGTTGGAGCCATAAAAACGAGTGATTTGGCCCTTCAAACGAAGGCTTTGGATTGTAGTTCTTTGATATCCACATGTTTTGAATCCATTAATCGCAAGTTAAATTATTTAAATAATTATAAATTTGCAAAGAAATTTGATAATTTGGATCAAAAGCAAACGGATTCAGCTATAAAATTGTTGACAGATTTAAAAAATATTATTGAAAAGGTTAATGTACTTTGTGTAAATGATTCCAAAACTTTAGATTCCATTTCTACTATAATATGTAAGATAGATGCTAAAATAAATTCGGTTGAGTTGAAAATATATTACAACGATTGCATTGATGCTTTAACGCTTGGGTTAAATGAACTGAAAAAAACAGTCGATATGCAAAACAATTTGAAACCAGATGGCGCAAGAAAAACAGAAATAAATGTTGGAGATTTAGTTGAAAAATTAAACACTAAAAAAGAAAAAATGCTAAAAAAAATAAAAAATAAAAAACTCTCAGAGGAT
>CADBXQ010000008.1 GCA_902798675.1 Oscillospiraceae bacterium | reverse complement strand
TATGATCCACCTATTGACATATTCGGTTGATATGATATAATAATAGTGTATTAGGAGTGTTGTAAAATATTTGGCACTCTTAATTTTTTTGCTTTTTAGATTGGATTATTTGATATTTGTAATAAAAAATGATTGATTTAGGAATATTATTATGGTTTTTAAAAAATTATATAGAAAATATAAAAGTTTGATTTTATATATTTTTTTTGGCATATGCACAACATTTGTCAACATAGCCTCATTTTGGTTTATGGCGCATGTTTTTAATTTTAAAGCTGTTTTTAGCTCAATTGTTTCGTGGATTTTGAGCGTTATTTTTGCATATATAACAAACAGAATCTGGGTTTTTGAATCAAAGGCCATGGGGCCAAAAAACATATTCAGAGAAATTTATTCATTTTTTGCTTGTCGCTTTGCAACCGGCGTTTTGGACTGTTTTATCATGTTTTTGTGTGTTGATATTTTTGAATTTAATGATATCATAATAAAAGTTATATCAAATATCATAGTTGTTGTTTTAAACTATGTTGCAAGCAAAATTTTTGTGTTTAAAAATGATAAAAATTAGTTGACAGGCAGCTGTTGGTTGTGATATAATTAGACCTTGTTGACTGGCTTTGTCATTGATTGTTAGTATATTTTATACTGTTTTTTAAATTAATATTGTGAATGGAGAATGTTTTTCAGATGATTAATTTTAATGAGCCGCCTGTTTTGGATGATGCGCTAAAATATATTAAACAAGCTTTTTTAAACAAGAAGGTTTGCGGAGATGGAGAATTCACAAAGCTTTGCAACAGGTGGTTTGAAGAGAAAACAAAAACAAAAAAAGCCCTTCTAACAACATCTTGCACAAGCGCTCTGGAAATGTCTGCGATTTTGTGTGATATATCGCCTGGCGACGAGGTCATCATGCCCTCATACACCTTTGTTTCGACTGCGAATGCTTTTGTTTTGCATGGAGCAACAGCAACTTTTGTCGACATACGTCCAGACACTATGAACATGGACGAAAAATTAATTGAAAACGCAATAAATTCCAAAACAAAGGCCATAGTTCCGGTTCACTATGCCGGAGTTTCGTGTGAGATGGACAAAATCATGCAAATTGCGAAAAGATATGGTTTAAAAGTTGTTGAAGACGCGGCGCAAGGGGTTTCGAGCCTATATAAAGGCAAGCCTTTAGGAACTATTGGAGACTTTGGCTGCTATAGTTTTCATGAAACTAAGAACTATAGCATGGGCGAAGGAGGAGCGATTTTAATTCGAGATTCCAAATATATTGAAAAAGCGGAAATAATCAGAGAAAAAGGAACTGATCGAAGCAAATTTTTCAGAGGTCAGGTTGATAAATACACATGGGTTGATCGAGGGTCGTCATATCTGCCAAGCGACATTAATGCGGCTTATTTGTGGGCTCAATTGCAAAAAGTAGAAGATATATATAATAGTCGGATGCTTGCTTGGAATTTATATCGCGAAGGCTTGCAAAATCTAGCAGATCTGGGGCTAATAGAGCTGCCAACAATTCCAGAAGGCTGTTGCCACAATGCCCATATGTTTTATATAAAAGTTAAAAATATCGCCGAGCGGACAAAGTTCATAGCATATTTAAAAGAAAATGGCATTTGCGCTGTTTTTCACTATATTCCCCTTCATTCAGCGCCAGGAGGGGAAAGATTTGGCAAGTTTAATGGAATTGATCGCTTCACAACAAAAGAAAGCGAAAGGATCGTCCGGCTGCCCCTATACTATCAGATAAAACCTTCGGACATTGAATATATTGTTGACAAAATTCAAAAATTCTTCATTTAATCATATATTAATTTAGAAAAAAAAAGGGGGGGTTGGATGAAAAAATTATCATTTGTCATACCTTGTTATAATTCTGAAAAAACAATTGAAAATGTTATAAATCAAATAAAAAAGGTTGTTGAAAAAAGAGATGCATATGATTATGAAATAATTTTGGTTAATGACTTTTCAAAAGACAGAACATCCAGCGTTTTGGAGATGCTTGCGATGAACGATGAAAAAATAGTTGTAATAAATTTTGCCAAAAATTTTGGTCAACACGCAGCGTTAATGGCTGGATTTAGGCATTCCAGAGGAGACTTTGTCATATATTTAGATGACGATGGTCAATGTCCTGTTGATCGAGTTTTCGACCTAATAGAGCCGCTTTATGACGATTTTGACATTTCCATCGCAAAATATCGCAAGAAAAAACAGTCTGGATTTAAAAATTTTGGAAGCAAAGTCAATGACATAATGGCAAAGCATTTGATCAACAAGCCAAAAGACCTTGCTCTGAGCAATTTTGGCGCCATGAAAAGGTTTGTCGTCGATGAAATAACAAAATACACCAACTGTTATCCATATGTTGCAGGACTTATGCTTCGAACAACGTCAAAAATAGCAAACGTTGAAATGGAAGAAAATGAAAGGCAAAGCGGCTCAACGAATTATAATATACACAAACTGTTGTCGCTGTGGCTGAATGGATTCACTTCTTTTTCAGTTAAGCCGCTGCGAGTTGCTTCGATTGTTGGAATGGTTTTTGCGCTGATTGGATTTGCTTTTGGAATATACACAATAATAACCAAGCTTATTTACAATGAAAATGTTTTAATGGGATACAGCACAACGGTTGCGCTTTTGACTTTTTTTAGCGGACTTAATTTAATGGTCCTTGGGATGATCGGCGAATATGTCGGCCGAATATTTATTAATCTCAACAATTCTCCTCAATATGTCATACGAAACAGTTTTAATTTAGAAAGAGAGGATGAAGATTAAATTTTATGATCAATCAAAAAACGAATAGAGTAAGATTTGTTTGGATGTTTTGCGCCATATTAACATTTTTATATGCAATGCTTTTATTTTTCGCATATAAGCCTCTCGCAAGCCCTGACGCAACCGAAACAGATTTGCCAGCTCATATCAAAGCGGGAATAGAAGACAAAAGTGTGTATAGCCTAACATATATGATTTTAGGCTTGCTTTGGCGATTGCCACATGCATCTGGTTTTATCGCTTTGTTTTTGTGTTTATCTGTGTGTTTATCTGTGTGTTTCACATTTATCTTATTAAAAAAACTTGTCGAGAATGTCCAAAATCATTGGCTATACATTATATCTTTGATTTTAAACCTATATATGCCGCTATATGTTCCAATTATCAACAAAGACATGTATCTTGGCATGATTTCTTTCAATCTATACCACAATCCAACATATATAACCATGAAGCCGTTTGCAATTTTGTCTTTTTTCCTATTTATTCAAATTAGGGAGAAAATTTTAGCCAAAGAACGAGATGTTTTTAAATATATATTTTTTGCTTTGGCGCTTTTTATCGCGACTTGGTTTAAGCCGAGTTTTGCGTTTGGATTCGTTCCTTGTGCGGTTGTGGCTATTTTAGTTGATTTTTTTAAAGGCAGATTCAAAAATATTAATAAATTCATATTTTTAGCTTTTATGTTTTTGCCGACCGCGCTTTTGATGTTGTGGCAAAGAACCCAGCTTTTCGACGATGATGGCGTGAGCGAGATATCAATTGGAATATTCAAGGTTTGGAGTTTATACGTTCGACATCCTCTAGCAGCGCTGGTTTTGTCCTGCGCATTTCCAATTGTTGTTTTGATTTTTAACTTTAAGGATCTTGCAAAAGACAAAATTTATAGATTCAGTTGGATTTTTGCGATGTTTAATGTTTTGATTTTTGCTTTTTTATATGAATCAGGGCCAAGAATGGCGCATGGTAATTTTGGTTGGGGCGCGCATTTTGCTGTTGGAGTTTTGTTTATTTTGTCAATTGCAAAATTTATACAAAGAATAAAAAAAATTAATATTGAAAAAACAGTGTTTGGTTCGCTTGTTTTGGGAATGCATTTAATTGCTGGGCTAAATTATTTTTTAAAATTTTGTTTTTCAAAATTTTGGTTTTGAATTGAGGTGTCTGTGGTTTGCTTAGAAAATCAAAAATATTTAAATATGGTTTGTGGACTGTTTTTGTTTTTTCCCCCTGCATTTTGATGCTAATTTTATCAAAAATATGGTGTCAAAACATATTTTTAGCAAGGCCATTTTGGAGTGATGAAGTGGGATACTGGAGAGAAATATTTTCCTTTGCTGAGTGTGGCTTTAAAACCGGATATATTGGAATCAACGAATTAATTCCCAAAATTGGCCAATTCAGCACCCACAGCTTTTTTCCAGCGTTTTTTTACTATCCCTTTGCTAAAATATTAAATTGGCCGGTTAATGGAATTGTCATTTCGAATTTGATTTTTATTATTATTTGTTTTGCTTTAGTCATTGTCGTATATAAACCAAATATATCACAAACTTTAATGCTAACATGTTTATATTCATTTTTTTCACCAATTATATTGTTCGTTGAAACATCCATGACTGAAATTTTAAATTACGGATTTTTGGCATTATTTTTCGTGCTTTTCTATAAATTTTGCAACTCAGAAGGAAAACACCGAAAATATTTTTTGCTTTTGACAATACTGGCCGGAACAGTTTGCTCATTTTATAGAATTACTTATGTTGTTTTGCTTATCCTCCCCGTTTTAGTTTTAAGCGACTTCAAGCTCAAAAAATTTATTAAGTTATTATTACCATATGTTTTATATTCGGGATTGCTTTACCTTGTGACCTCAATTTTCACAGCTCCATACCAATTGGGGGTTTTATATAAATTCACCCACTCACCAAGTATCATCGAATCGATAAAAGTAATCTTGATAAATTGCAAATCTAACATCAGAGATTTATTCAGCATAACAAATGGATATAACCTCGAGGCCGGTTTTAGATTACTATATGTCATTGTTTTAGCTATATATTTGTTTTGTATATTTTTAAATATTACTGTTAAAAAAAGTTTTTTGGTTTTGTCTTCAAAAGAAAAAATTAATAAGTTTTATATAATCCAGTTTATTTTATTATTTTTGCCACTTATTATAGTTATAGTCATATATGACATGCATACAAATCGAGAGTTTCGAGTTCTTGCTCCTTTTTTGTGGGCTTCGTTTTTTAATTTAATTATATATAAAAAGACCTTATCGCTTAAAATTTTCAAACCAATTTTCGCTGTGTTTTTCATATTTAGCATGATTGTTTGGCCTAAAAACTTTTATATGAATAATGAAAGATATTCAAACGTTGAAAAAAGAGACTTTACTTTAATAAAAAATGTGGTACAATATGAAGAAGACGCCAGTGATCCTTTTGAAAACACTATTTCAACAAACGTTCCATTTGATTTTGAGCTTTGGTCCAGCCTAGCCCCCGGAATTGGAATCCAGTGGCTAACTCCTGACTTTGAACCGGAAGATTGCAAAAGTAAATATTTGCTTATTGATAAACATAAAGATAAAAATGGAAACAGTGAGGATGAAGATGAAAATGAAGACGAAGATATAGAAATAGCTGGATATGAAAACAAAGGCAAAACAGATTTTGGATATTTATATGTTAGGAAAGGTGCGAACTAATTTGAAAGTTGTGAATGCTTTTTGGGAGAAAAGAAATTTGGGGGTGGATTGTAATGAAATTGAAATTCAACCTGGTGATGAGGCGAACTTTTTGAAAAGAGAATTGCCTTTAAATGAAGCTGCGTATACGGTTGTCAAAGTGCCAAGCAATAAATTTGACGTTATGTTTTTGCTGCAAGATTTGGGTTATAATTACATTGAATCCAGCATAAATTTAGTCCATGATTTAAAGGAAATTCGGCTAAATCCTCTCCAGCAAAGAATCATGAATTCAATATCATATTCTGCAATGAGTAATAAAGACATTGACCAGTTATTTGGCGAAATAAGAAAAGGCATTTTCACAACAGACAGGATTTATATAGACCCGTATTTTTCCCACGAGCAAGCAGCAAATCGATATGTCAACTGGATTTGCGATGAGCTGGAAAGAGGCTGCAAAATTTTTAAATTAACATATAAAAATGATTCGGTTGGATTTTTCACATTTAAAGATATGGGCGGCGGAGTTTGCTATCCGTTTTTGGCAGGGATGTATGAAAATTATTTAAAATCCGGGTTAGGCCTTTGCACGATTGAAAAACCTCTAAAGCAAGCGATTAACATGAACTATAAAAAATATTCAACATTCATTTCTTCAAACAATGTCAGCACATTCAGCGCTCATGTGGCTTTGAATTTTTCATTTAAGAAAATATATCATGTATATATAAAACATATAGTATAATTATTACGAGGAGAAAGTTATTGTGTTGCTAAAGGGAAAAAACATTTTAATAACAGGGACTAATCGAGGAATAGGCAAAACCATGCTTATTGAATGCGCTAAAAACAGAGCTAATATTTTAGCTCACGCAAGATTCAAAAACGATGAATTTTTAAAATTTATTAAACAACTAGCATCGCAATATGGCGTGAGCATAACTCCTATTTTTTTTGATATGACTGACGTTAAATTGATGAAAGAAAAAATTCGTGAGATTTTCAAGAAAAAAACTAAAATCGACGTTTTAATTAATAATGCCGGAATAGCTCATGGTGGTTTTTTTCAAATGACATCTGTTAGCAAAATAAGAGAGGTTTTTGATGTTAATTTTTTTTCTCACCTCGAATTAACACAGCTGGTTTTGAAATTTATGACAAAAAACAAATATGGCAGCATTATTAATATTGCCTCAATTGCAGGAATAGATTTAAAGGAAGGAAATTGTGCATATGGAGTCTCAAAAGCGGCGATTATTGCATGGACCAAAGTTTTGTCTAGAGAGTTGGCTAAATTTAACATTCGAGTCAACGCCATATCTCCCGGCTTAACAAAAACTAATATGGCCGGTTTAATGGAGTCTAAAGCAGGAGAAGAAATGGTTCAAAATTCTTTGATGAAGCGGCTGGGAACCCCCGAGGAAATAGCAAATGTGGCTGTTTTTTTGGCAAGTGACAAGTCTTCATTCGTAAATGGACAAATTATTAGAGTGGATGGTGGGTCGATATGATTGATAAAAATTTGATTAAAAAATGTCAAATGGCGTCTAAAAAAATCAGAATAGATATAATAAAAATGACATATACTGTTGGTAATGTTGGAGCGCATATCGGGGGCGCTTTGTCTATGGTTGAGCTTATGTCTGCCCTATATCTTGGTATTATGAAATATGACGTAAATAATCCATCTTGGGAGAATCGCGATCGGTTCATTTTAAGCAAAGGGCATGGAGTTATGGCTCAATATGCAGCTTTAAAAGAAGCGGGATTTCTTAGTGAAGAAGATTTATTAACTTTTAAAAAAAATGAAACTCAACTTTTTGCGCATCCAAGCATCAATATTGAAATTGGAGTTGAATTTTCCAGCGGAAGTTTGGGACAAGGACTGTCTTTAGGAGTTGGAACTGCACTGGCTTTAAAAAGAAAATCAAATCAGACGCCTCGAGTTTTTGTCCTGCTTGGCGATGGAGAATGTGATGAAGGCTCGGTTTGGGAGGCTGCTGCATGTTCATCACACTATAAATTGTCGAATTTAGTTGCAATTGTTGATAAAAACAATTTGCAGTATGACGGCCCGACTGCTGATGTTTTATCTATGGAAAGTTTGGAAAAAAAATGGGCGGATTTCGGCTGGAATTGTTTGAGTGTTGATGGCCACTCTGAAGAAGAAATTTTGGATGCATTAAACACTAAATCTGAAATTCCTCTAGCAATTATTGCCAACACGGTTAAAGGCAAGGGAGTTTCGTTTATGGAAAATGACCCAACTTGGCATAATAATCACCTAACTAAACAGCAATTTTGTCAAGCTATGGAAGAACAAGGAGTGCAAAGTGTGTGATTGATTATAAACGTTCGAATATAAAATTATGGTCTAGACTCGGATCTTGCGGAGCCTTCGGAGTTGCTGCAAGTGAACTGGCTCAAACAAGTGATGAGGTTTTGATGATCACTTCCGATCTTTGTTTCTACTCAGGGCTGAATCGCTTTAAATCTAAATATCCCGATAGGTTATATAACTGTGGAATAGCAGAACAAAACATGGTTGGAGTGGCAGCAGGACTTGCTAAGGAAGGATTTGTCCCCTTCGCGACAACATATGCCACATTTGCAGCAGCACGTTGCGCAGATCAAGTCAGAGTGAATATGGGATATATGAAGCTGAACATGAAATTGGTTGGCCTAACAGCCGGGGTTTCTGTCGGAATATTGGGCCCAACCCACATCAGCATTGAAGACATAGCAATCATTCGATCAATTCCAAACATTATCATCCTTTCTCCCGCTGACTGCACAGAGACCGTTAAAGCAACCATCGCTGCGGCAAAAATTGACGCCCCTGTATATTTGCGTTTATCCGGCCCAATGGATAATCCTGTGGTTTATAATGAAGACTATGAATTTGAAATTGGAAAGGCAATTGAGCTTAAAGATGGCGGTGACGTTTCCATTATTGCGACCGGAACAATGGTTTATAATTCTTTAAAGGCAGCAGAAATTTTAGATGAAAAATATTCCATACAAGCCAAAGTTATTGATATGCACACTATAAAGCCTCTAGACACGCAGACTATAGACAAAGCCTGCAAAAATAATAAATTATTGGTCACTGTTGAGGAACACAGCAAAATTGGCGGCTTGGGCTCGGCTGTTGCTGAATATCTGTCGGAAAAAAGCGTAAGACCTCCTCAGCTAATTATCGGATTTTGCGATGAATATAAACACGCTGCAAGTTATGACTATTTGATAAAACAATATGAACTTGAGCCAGAGCAGATCGCAGAAAAAATCGTTTTAAAATATAAAAACATGAAAGGATAGATTTATTATGACAAATTTAGAAAAATATATAAAGGCATTCGAGGAAACTTTCAATATCACAGCAGAGCAAACCAAGGGGCTTAAGTATCAAGCAATCAGCGAGTGGGATTCAGTTGGCCACATGAGCCTTATTGCGGCTTTGGAGGACGAATTTGACATAATGATCGACACTGACGACATTATAGATTTTAGTTCGTTCGAGAAGGGAAAGGAGATTCTCTCTAAATATGATGTGGAGATTAAGTGAATTTGGCGAAAATATTGCTGTTGTCGAGGAAAGTGGCCAGGAAGTTTCATATAGCAAGCTTTCTAGTCTTTCAGAAAAATTGAGAGGATATTTTGAGTCCAGGTGTTTGGTTTTTAATTTTTGCAGCAACACATTAGGCTGCTTGTTGGGATATATCACTTTTATTAACAATAAAATTGTGACTTTGATGGTTGACAGCGGCCTTGAGCGAGATTTGTTAAATAATTTAATAAAAACATATCAGCCGAAATATTTGTGGATTCCAAAGGATAAAGCTGATTTATTCTTAAAATATGAAACTGTTTGTGAAATTGTTGGCTATTGTTTGATCAGAACTGATTTTACTTGTTGTTATAGTTTGAATGAAAATTTGGCTCTTTTGCTGACAACCTCCGGCTCAACCGGAAGCTTTAAACTGGTCAGGCAGAGTTATAAAAATATAACATCAAACACAAATTCCATAATAAAGTATTTAAAATTAGACTCCAGCCAGCGATCCATATCCACCCTTCCTATGCACTACACATATGGCCTGTCTATTGTCAACACCCATTTACAGGTTGGCGCCAGCTTGGTTTTAACTGAAAAAACTCTAATGCAAAGAGAATTTTGGAAGCAATTAAAAGATTTTCGAGTGACCTCTTTTGGCGGCGTTCCATACACATATGAAATGCTTGACAAATTAAGGTTTTTTAGGATGGACCTGCCATATTTAAAGACCATGACGCAAGCTGGAGGTCGATTATCTTTAAATCTACACAAAAAGTTTGCAGAATATGCGCTAAAAAGTGGTAAAAATTTTGTTGTTATGTATGGACAAACAGAAGCAACGGCGAGGATGTCATATTTGCCTCCGGAGAAGTCTTTGGAAAAAGCTGGCAGCATCGGAATTGCAATACCTGGCGGGGAATTTAGCTTGGTTGGTGAGAATCTGGAGCCGATCACAGAGCCGGAAACGCAGGGAGAATTGGTATATCGAGGGGAAAATGTGACGCTTGGATATGCAAAATGTGTTGATGATTTAGCCAAAGGAGACCAAAGGAACGGCGTTTTGAAAACCGGCGACATGGCAAAATTTGACGAGGATGGTTTTTATTATATAGTTGGAAGAAAAAAGAGATTCTTGAAAATATTTGGCAGCAGAGTTAATTTAGACGAAACTGAGCAGCTTTTGCGCTTGGAGTTTGAGGATGTTGACTGCGCTTGTTGTGGCATGGATGACAGAATGTATATATTCATAAATAAGCAAGAAAAAATAGATGATGTTCTAAAATTTATATCTTCAAAAATGTCTTTGCATCACTCAGCTTTTAAGGTTTTGCATATTGACAAAATCCCCAGGAGTGAATCAGGAAAAATTTTATATCCCGCGTTGGAGGGCCATTATGATAAACTATGATGAAATTTTAAATTTGAAGCCATTTTCTTTGAATAGGTCCCAAAAAACTGAAATGTTAACTAGAAATCTCGCTTATTTGACTAAATATCATTATAATAATTGTGAGATATATAAAAATATGTTAGACGCGATAGATTTTAACGAAAAAAATGTCAAAACCTATTATGATCTGCCGTTTATTCCTGTCAGTCTTTTTAAGCAGTTGGAGCTAAAAAGCGTCCCTCAAGATGAGGTTTTTAAGGTCATGACTTCATCAGGAACGACCGGCCAAGCTGTTTCGAAAATATATTTAGACCGAGAAACTGCAAGCCGCCAGCAAAAGACATTGGTTAGTATTGTTTCGGAGTTCACGGGTTCTTCAAGGATGCCAATGCTCATCATAGACAGTCCGTCGGTTATAAAAAATCGGGCGATGTTTTCGGCAAGAGGCGCAGGCATATTGGGATTTTCAATTTTTGGCAAGAAAAAGACATACGCTTTAAATGACGACATGAGCTTGAACGTTGAAGCGATCGAAAAATTTTTAGCTGAAAACAAGGATGAGAAAATTTTCCTGTTCGGTTTCACATTTATGATATGGAAGCATTTTTATCAAGAGCTTTTAAAATTAAACAAACATTTTGATCTTTCAAAGGGCATATTGCTGCATGGGGGAGGCTGGAAAAAGCTTGCGTCTGAAGCTGTTTCTCATGAAGATTTTAAAAATCGTTTGACTGCAGTTTGTGGGCTTTGCGATATCCACGATTATTATGGCATGGTTGAGCAGACCGGATGCATATACATGTCGTGTGAATATGGACACTTGCATTCCAGCATTTTTTCTGATATAATCATTAGGAGGGCTTTGGATTTAAAACCGTGCGAATTTGGCGAATCAGGGATTGTTCAAGTGGTTTCAATTTTGCCAAAGTCATATCCGGGGCACTCACTTTTGACCGAAGACGAGGGCGTTGTTTTGGGAGAGGATGATTGCAAGTGCGGCAGGATGGGAAAATATTTTAAAATCAACGGCAGGCTGAAAAACGCTGAAATCAGGGGGTGTAGTGATACATATGCGAACAAATTTTGACAATTTAGAGTATTTGGTTGGAAATAGTCAAACAATAGATGATATGCTTTCCATGCGGCCATTTGCGCCTTTTTCGAACTGTGCTGTTGACTTTTTGAACGCATTATCTAAAATATTAATGAAAAAAGGCAAAAATTTCTCAGATATTGTGACTTTTGGGTTTTGGTGTCGAAAATCCGCGATTTTAAAGCAGAAGGAAAAATATGATGATTTGTCTTCAAGAATTGGCTTCAAGAATTGGCCGAGGAATCATTTTCCACAGCACTCCATCTAATGTTGCTGTTAATTTTGCATTCAGTTTTGCAAGTGGATTGCTAGCCGGCAATGCGAATATAGTTAGGCTGCCTGCTAAAAATTTCGAACAAGTTGAAATAATATGTGAATGTGTCAATAATTTATTAAAATCGGATTTTTCAAATTTAGCTCCGTATTTGTGTATGCTAAAATATTCGTCTGATGAGAAAATAACCGACTTTATGTCATCAATATGTGACACAAGGGTCATTTGGGGCGGGGATCAAACCATTGCGAACATTAGAAAATCTACGCTTGGGCCCAGAGCGACCGAAATAACTTTTGCCGATCGATATTCTATAGCTGTGATTTGTGCGGATGAATATTTAAAGATGAATAATAAAGACAACATAGCGATAAATTTCTATAATGACACATATTTTTCCGACCAAAACGCCTGCACATCTCCCAGAATTATTGTTTGGATTGGAGACGAAAAAGAAAAAGCCAAGGAAATTTTTTGGGAAAATATTGAGAAAATGGTTGCTCGGGAATACAAAATGGCTCCTGTTCAGGTTGTTGGAAAGCTGACTGCTTTGTTTAAAGTTGGGGCGGCTCGCAAAGTTAAATTGGTTCCGCAGAAAAGCCAGTATATAACTCGAGTTAAAGTAGACAAAATATCTGGCGACTTGATGGACTATAAATATAACAGCGGGTTCTTTTTTGAATATGACGCCAATGATTTGTCTGAAATTTTTCCAGTATGTGATAAAAAATGCCAAACGTTAACATATTTAGGAATAGATCCAAATAATATAAAAACTTTTATTTCTGAATATAGGCCGGATGGCGTGGATCGAGCTGTTCCTATGGGAAAATCTATGGACTTTGATCTTGTTTGGGACGGACATGATTTAATAAGAGACTTGTCTAGAAAATTTGCTGTTATATGATTAATATTTTAGCGATATGGAAATTAATTAAAAAAATTAAAAGGGGAGGAAGGTTGTTTTATGAAAGCAAAAGCTTTAATTTTTCTGCATATGATATTAGTTATGAATTCACTGAGTGGCGTCTTTGCCAAATTTGCTGGAACTCAAGAATTTTTCAGTTTATATTTTTTCATATATTATGGAATTGAGTTACTAATTTTGCTTTTATATACTATTTTTTGGCAGCAAATTATAAAAATCCTTCCTTTAACGTTGATGTTTGCAAATAAAGCCATAACCTTAATTTGGGGAATTGTTTTTGGAATGGTTATTTTTGATGAAAAATTAACACTGGGTAAAATAATAGGCTCTGTTTTAATTATTTTGGGAATAATTTTTTATACTAAATGTAATGATTTGGGGAAGGAAGATAGAAATGCATAATTCTTTTTTAATATGTGTTATCGTGTTGCTGATGTCAGTTTTTATGGCTTCAATTTCTCAAGTTATTTTAAAAAAATCAACTTTTAAGCATTATGATAGTGTTATTAGAGAATATATAAATTTACCGGTTATTTTAGCGTATAGCATATTTTTAATTGCAACCACAATGACTGTTTTTGCGTATAGCGCTATTCCTCTTTCGCTTGGCATTGCGCTGGACACAACCAGTTATTTATATATCACGTTTTTTGGAGTCGTCATTTTTAAAGAAAAATTAACAAAACAGAAAGTATTTTCACTCGCGTTAATTATCTTGGGGATTTTGATTTATGCTTTGGTTTAAATTAAAATATATAGATGATAATTTTTGATCTATGCTAAAATTTTGTGTATAAAGATGAAAATATCAGCATTATTCCTGTGAAAAATAGTGTTGGATTTTTGAAGCATATTATTATAAACACTCCAATTAATGATAAAAATATGGCAACAGACCAAGATATTATATTATATATTTTTAAACATATTTGAAAATTAAAAAAAATCTCTAAAATTTTAAACAGTATTTGTCCGCCGTCTAGATTAATGTTTGGCAAAAGGTTGAATATCAACAAAGAA